>CAYPIT010000096.1:0-9265 GCA_964410825.1 uncultured Nitrospiraceae bacterium | reverse complement strand
TATGAGCTCAGGGACTTCTATTTTCCAGACATAGTCATAACCTACTTTTGCGAGCCAGATTTTACCCTTCTCTGTCTTATTCGCCAGACACAGAAGTATTATCACACACTTAAGTGCCAGCACCCTGGCAGTCACTTGGGCTTCAGTCAAAGATGTTTTAAATTGCTCTATAAGATGTGTAGCGTTGGGGTATTTCCTTGCCTTTACTTTTTTATGAAACCAGCAAAACCTCTCATAGGCAAGCTTTTTTGACATATCCCTGTCTTAGTCCCCCGGATTGAATGCAATCAGCTTTTCTTTTAAAGGCTGGAATTACTGAATAATATAAGTTACTTATAATCTAATATCTTGTCAAGGACATATCTTGATGCGAATTGCTTCATATAACTACTTAAAGAAAAAAATCCAGATCTGAAGGCAAATGTTGGTATAAATTCCGGCAAGGACATCGTCAAGCATAATACCTGCGCCTCCCGGAATTGCTCTCTCCGCATTTCGGACCGGAGGAGGCTTCACTATATCAAACAGCCTGAATAAAAAAAATGCTGCAATGAGATATCCGATACTCTTGGGGACAAAAAGTACTGATATAAAGTATCCGCAAAACTCATCAATTACTATATGCCCGCTGTCTTTGCCAAGGATTTTTTCTGCGTTATGGGATGCCAGGATGCCAATAATTAATAGGGGCAGAGTGATTATGATAAGACTTAAATCATCAGGTGTTAATAACGATACCAGTAATAATGCAATAGCGGAGCCGACAGTGCCCGGAGCATACGGAAAGTATCCTGCGAATGCGAGAGTTGCTATGAGATGACTGATTTTATTGAACAATCGTTATCCTGATTCTTGCCCTATGTGCCTTGACGACGGTCTTCCAATATTTTATACGAATGCGTTATCCTGGCAGCCTTTCCGAGAGTTGCGCCTACCATGCAATATTTTTCCAAAGAAAGATCGATTGCCCGCTTTACGGCATCTTCTGAAATATTTTTACCGGTGACACAGTATTCGATATGCATCTCTATAAACATATGCGGATAATTTTCGGCAGTTTCACCACTCACATTTATTTGAAAGTCTGTTACATCCTGCTTCTTCTTTCTCAATATTGAAATCACGTCCATGCCTGAACATCCGCCAAAGGCCATGAGCAGCAGTTCGGATGGCTTTGAACCAGTATTATTGCCACCGACCGAAGGCGGCGCGTCCATTATGACAGCGTGACCGGATTCAGCAGTGCCGACAAACTGCATATTTTCAACAAGTTTAATTTTACTTTTCATGAAGCAAGCCTCCTGTAAATTTATTGCGTTAATAGAATGTACAGGTTTATCTTTTTTTGTCAATCATCGAAGCTATAATCCCTGAACCGGCGTTGGGGTAAAAGTCAGAATAAATATCACAAGCGATACCCAACCCACATATATTCTTTTCTTATCAAGTTGAATATCAGGATAAACCACAGGCGGGTGTCTGTATCCAATTATTATCATTAATACTGCCCATATAATCCATCCCCGCCAGAATACAATGCCCATAACAAGCAGAACAGGTATTGTTATTTTTGCGATAAGTCCATGCTTTTCACCAAACAGGGCATACACAATATGTCCTCCGTCCAGCTGGCCGATCGGCAGTAAATTTAATGAAGTTACCAGAAGACCGATCCATCCCGCAAACGCTATAGGATGGAGTATCACGTCAAATTTTTCAGGGTCCACATTCAACATGATTTCAGAAATGAAAGAAAAAAGTATTGAACTCCCAAAGGCGATGCCTTCCTGAATTTCGCCGGCAGGCTTGATTTCGGACCATTTGAGACCGATTATTGTTGCTATCACAGCGATAATAAATCCACCAATGGGACCTGAGGCACCTATATCAATCAATGACCGCCTGTCCGGAATGGGAGGCTTCATCTTGATAATGGCTCCGAAAGTCCCGATTATAGATGGCGCCGGAATAAAGTAAGGCAACGATGCTGATACATTGTGTCTGCGTGATGTGAAATAATGCGATAATTCATGTGTCATCAGAATGAGAAGGAGTGTAAATGAAAAGGGTAGACCAAGGTAGATTTTTTCTGGCTGCTCCCAGGGGATAACCCCGTTCAATAATGCTCCTGCAAAGAGCGTTGTAAAGAAAGTAGCAATAAACAGCAGTATGTGTATTCGGGTTAACTTATGGGGCATCCTCTCTTTTCTTATACCTCACCATTATAATTTGGATAATAAAATAGCTTGCAACTGCTGATATAGCGCCTATCAGAAGCGAGCCTACAAAAAAAGATGCTATAAGAGGCCAGAGCTGCTTTACCATTTCGATGAAATTATGAAAATCTGAAAAGGTGCCAAAGACATTCATCAGAGTTACGGATTCCCATTCCACTTCAGGTAATATCTGTTTTATACCGATCAATTTTGCTCCTATCCATGTGCAGAAAGAGCATAAAGGGACAATGGTCCAGGGATTATTTACACTTACACCTACCATGGTGACCAGCTTGTTTAATCCGACCAGCCACGCTATGAAAAATCCTCCGATATAATGCAGTCCAAGGAAAGGAGATATACCCATAAATACCCCGATCGCAAATGCCAGGGCAATTCTATGTGGTGTATCCCTTACCTGAAAAATGGTCCTGAATTTATCTTTGAATAAAGTCATTTTGATTTTTATCTTTTATTTTTGAGTTTTTTGAAATGTTCATACCCTTCCGGCTTGAACGTCTTTTTCCGTCCCATTTCATCAACAATA
The DNA here is from genome assembly GCA_964410825.1 of uncultured Nitrospiraceae bacterium. GTDB lineage: Bacteria > Nitrospirota > Thermodesulfovibrionia > UBA6902 > UBA6902 > CAZVHL01. The sequence goes on along the minus strand of CAYPIT010000096.1, from coordinate 6,502 downwards.
AAGCGGCCTTTCCTGACTATCTCTCCAATTTTTAATGCATCTGTCTTTATGCCGGACGGCGCTGTAAAAAGCAGGGAATAGTCTTCGCCTCCCTTTAACGCAAGTTCGATCGGGTCAACATCAAATTTTTTTGCGATTGTGGTAAGTTCTCTGGATACCGGAACCTTATCTTTATGGATAACTGCGCCAACCCTGCTTTCATCACAAATATGGGATAAATCTATCAGGAGACCGTCACTGATATCTATCATCGAAGTTACTTTAGACAGGTTGTTAAGAGGTTTTGGTTTTGGTATCAGATGTTTTTTCATTAATTTAATATCTGAGGTAACAGGGACAAAATTGTGAATCTTTTTCTTTCTGTTTCTGAGAATTCTCAGCCCCATAGCTGAATCGCCCAATGTGTTATTTATAAAAATACTGTCCCCGATCTTTGCCCCTGAACGCTTTATTATTTTTTTTGCATATCCGACCAGAGTTCCGTTCAGTATGAGTCCATTCATTGATGAACAGGTGTCCCCACCTATGACCGCTACCCTGAATTCCTTTGCTAATTTCAAGATCCCTTTATATAGTTCATGAATATCACTAACCATATGCCTGGATGGAATCCCGATACTGACAAGAAAATATTGCGGCTTTCCTCCCATTGCGAATATATCACTTATGTTTATGGCAAGTAATTTATGGCCGAGCTGGGAAAATGTCGTAAATGACAGGTCAAAATGCACACCTTCAAGCATCATGTCAGAAGTTACAAGAAATTTTTTGTCTGCTACTCTGAAAACTGCAGTATCATCGCCGATTCCGGCCAGGATTTCAGAGCGATGAACAACACATTTTTTTTGCAGGCTCTTTATCAGTCCAAACTCGCCTATTTTTGAAAGTTGCATGGTTCGAAACGTTGAGTGTCAACTGACACAGTTAACTTGCTCTTTGTGATTTGCTGTTGGATTTAGTTGTGCGATGGGTATTTGTTGCCAGCTTTAACTTAATAACCTATCGTGCCTTTCTCCCTTTAGGTGTTCTCTTTAAGGCGTTTTTCAAAACCTCGTCCATTGTTTCAACAGGCAGAAACTTCATATCTTTCCTTATATATTTAGGGATTTCTTCCAGATCTTTTTCATTTCGCTTTGGAATGATAACTGTATTAATGCCCATTCTCTTTGCGGCAAGCGACTTTTCCTTTAATCCCCCGATAGGCAGTACCCTCCCCCTGAGTGTGACCTCTCCGGTCATCGCAATGTTTTTATGCACTGATCTGCCTGTAAACGCAGACGCGAGAGAAGTGGCCATAGTGATTCCTGCGGAAGGACCATCTTTGGGTATGGCTCCAGCAGGAACATGTACATGAATATCATTGTTTGAAAAAATACTGTTGCTGATGCCAAGTTTTTTGGCCCTTGAACGTATATAACTTAATGCAGCATGAGCAGATTCTTTCATCACATCGCCAAGTTGCCCTGTCAGAGTCAATCCGCCCTTGCCTTTCATTATGGTAGATTCAATATATATAATGTCTCCGCCTGATTCGGTCCAGGCAAGACCGGTAGATACACCGACCTCGTCTTTCTTGATTTCTTCTTCAGGTAAATATTTAGGCACTCCAAGATATTTTGAGAGATTGCCTGAAGAGATAATATATTTTTTAATTTTATTCCCCTCCGCAATTTTTCTCGCTACTTTACGGCAGAGGTTGGCGATCTCACGCTCAAGATTTCTGACGCCTGCTTCACTTGTGTAATGAGTGATAACCTGCAACAGTGCGCTGCTGTTTATTTTTATGTTTTTTTCAGTGATCCCGTGCTCAGTTAATTGCTTAGGGATAAGATAGTTTCTTGCAATACCTATTTTTTCTTCGGCGGTATATCCTGACAAACCTAAGACTTCCATTCTGTCTCTAAGAGGAGAAGGGATAGGGTCTATCAGATTTGCAGTTGTTATAAACATAACATTACTTAAATCGAAAGGTACGCCAAGGTAATGGTCGGCGAAAGAGTTGTTCTGTTCAGGATCTAACACCTCAAGCAGTGCGGAGGCCGGATCACCTCTGAAATCCATACCGATTTTATCGACTTCATCAAGCATGAATACAGGATTGTTTGTACCTGCTGTTTTAATGCCCTGAATAATCCTGCCGGGCATTGCTCCTACATAGGTTCTTCTGTGTCCTCTTATCTCGGCTTCATCTCTCATGCCTCCGAGTGACATCCTGAAGAACTCTCTTCCAAGTGCTCTCGCAATAGACTTGCCAAGTGACGTCTTTCCTACTCCCGGCGGTCCAACAAAACAGAGAATCGGCCCTTTCATTTTGTCTTTGAGTTTTCGTACACCAAGATATTCAAGGATCCGCTCTTTGATTTTTTCCAAATCATAGTGGTCTTCGTCCAGTACCTTTTTTGCCTTTTTCAGATTCAGGTTGTCTTTTGTGCTTTTTGACCAGGGGATTTCAACCAGCCAGTCTATATAGGTTCTGATTGTACCGGCTTCAGCGCTGTCCTGATGCATTTTTTCAAGTCGGTTGATCTGCTTCATCGCTTCTTTCTCAACCTTTTCCGGCATTCTGGCCTGCTCTATTTTTTGGCGCAATTCCATTATTTCTTCAGTCTTTTCATCTATTTCACCCAGTTCTTTCTGGATCGCTTTCATCTGTTCCCTGAGAAAATACTCACGCTGGGTTTTGTCTATTTCCCCTTTTACATCAGACTGGATTTTCTGTTGCACTAATAACAGATCGACTTCTCTGCTCAGGATTTCACTGATTTTTTTAAGCCTTGAAATAGGATCTGTCTGTTCCAGTAATTCCTGGGCAAGATCTGCTTTTAATCCGAGATTTGAGGCTACAAGATCTGCAAGTCTTCCGGGCTCTTCTATATTCTCGATAAGGACAATAATATCGGGCAAAAAAGATTTTCCCAGTGCCAGTGATTTATCAACAAACTCCTTTACGTTCCTCATTAAAGCTTCAACTTCCAGAGATAGCTCTGGTTGCTTATCGTCAAATACCTTTTCGATCCGGCCTGAATAATAAGGTTCTGTATTGACGAACTCAGTTATCTTTGCCTTTGCAAGTCCTTGCACAAGAATCTTGAGTCTGCCGTCAGGGAGCTTCAGCATCCTGAGTATTGTTCCTACGGTTCCTACTAAATAAAGGTCCTCTTTTTTAGGGTTTTCGATATTAACGTCCTTCTGCGATACGAGTAAAATAAGCTTGTCATCATCCATCGCCTGTTCAATCGCCTTTATCGACACATCTCTTCCAACGAACAATGGAAGTATCATATACGGGAAAATTACTATATCTCTTACGGGAAGGATCGGAAGGGACTCTGGAATTTCTATGTCACTATCTTCCTTTATGTCTATGTCTACCATTATCGCTCCTTTTTTGTTAATGTTGAAATTCTTGATAACAGATATTTACTGAATTCTTTATTGAGTGAAGGATCTTTCAGGGCAAGTTCTACAGTTGCCTTAAGGTAACCGACCTTATCACCACCGTCATATCGTTTCCCTTCAAATAAATAACCATATACAGGTTTTCTCCTAAGAAGGGCTTTAAGCGCGTCTGTTAACTGAATCTCCCTACCTTTCCCTGGAGGAGTTTTCTCGATGAAAGTGAAGATATCAGGGGTTAATATGTATCTTCCGATGATTGCGAGATCTGAAGGCGCTGAAGACGCTTTTGGCTTTTCAACCATATCGATTAATTTATAAATATTTTTCCCCACTTCTCTGCCTTTTATCACTCCATAACGATGAATTTCTGATTTAGGAATCCGCTGCAGGGCGACTACCGATGCGCCGAACTTTTGTGAAACTTTTATCATATCCCCCAGAAGGTTGTCTTCCGGGTCTATGATATCATCACTCAGAATTACGGCAAACGACTCATCTTTTACAAAAGGCTTTGAGCAAAGAATCGCATGGCCAAGGCCGCGAGGGGCCCCTTGCCGTATATAGGCGAAATTATGGTTGGAGAACTTTTTTATCTCATCAAGCATAGACCGCTTGTCATTTTTTTTGAGATTGTCTTCAAGCTCCCACGCATTGTCAAAGTGGTCTTCTATAGCTCTTTTTGATTTACCAGTAATAACTATGAACTCCTTGATATTGCATTTCTCAGCCTCTTCAACACCATACTGAATCATCGGCTTGTCAACTATAGGCAGCATTTCTTTTGGAGAAGCCTTGGTTGCGGGTAAAAATCTGGTACCCAAACCAGCGGCAGGGAATACAGCTTTTGTAACTTTTTTAGTCATTTACTCTCCTTCAAAGCATCAAAGATAACAAAAGGGCCAAAAAATTCAATGTTATTTTACCATGTATTATGAGTTATTGAAAGAGGTTGACCGCCCGGAGAAATAGGGGAATGATAAATGTAATTGTCTGAAAATATCATCCGGTTAAGAGGTTTCCATAAATATATATTTCGATTTTTTACTTGTAATTTATTTAGATTTTTGTTATTCATTATATGTAAATAATCCTGGGAGGTATTATGAAACGATTTACTAATCTGTTAATTTTAGCTTGCTCGTTATCTTTTTTATATGGCTGTGCAGTAGCATGGTTGGGTATAGGTGCCGGAGTTGGAATAGGGGCTTATAAATATGTAGAAGGTAATCTGGTACGAAAATATCCTCTTTCATATTCAAGGGCATGGGATGCAACCAATTCAGCCCTCGAAAACCTTCAGATCAGTATATCAAATAGTATGGATGAAGGTGGAAAAGGTAAAATAGAGGCTGTAAGAAAAGACGGAAAAAAAGCTGTTATAAAAATTAAAGACGAGGGTCAGGGAGTTTCAGCTATAACGGTAAGAGTCGGTATGCTTGGTGACAGGAGCATTGCAGAGAAAATTCATGAAGAAATTGCATCCGTGTCAGGGGTTCAATAACTTTTCTTATTTGTTACACGATAAAAGCTATTTAAGATTGTTTCAGAAGCAGCACCAACTCCCTGATTTCTGACAATATGGAATAGTTCTTCGGAAGCAAGTGATTTGAGGAATTTTCTCCTCTTGTTACTGTCAGTTATTTCTGCAACCGCTTTTTCACGCATCTCCTCCAGAAAACGCATGTATTGAGTAAACTCCTTACTGTAATGCTTTTTAACTTCTTTTCTGATGGTTTTAGAGACTGCAGGACTTGCGCCTTCTGTTGATATGGCGATTGTTAAAGGGCCTCTATTGACTACAGAGGGAACAATATAATTGCCTTCGGAAGGAGTGTCAACAACATTCACGAGATTTTCTGAGTCCTCGGCAATTTTAGTGTTTGTTTTAGCTGATGACGTAGCGGCAATTACGATGAAGACGTTTTCCAGGTCTCTCCTGATATAGTTCCTGTTTACATGTTTAAGCTTACCCTTCACTCTTAATTTATCGAGGGATTTTGTAATGACCGGACTAATTATCTTTACATTCGCACCGGCCCTGACCAGTAAGCGTACCTTACGCTCCGCAACTTTGCCACCGCCGATAACTACAGCTTTTTTATTTTTTAAATTAAGAAAGGCAGGATAATATCTCACTTCTTATTATTAAATGAGGCAATAAGTTTCTTTGCTTTACCGGACAGCTCAATAGTCGGGAATTTTTCTATAAGACTATTCAGGGTACTGATAGCTTCATCCCTGTTCCCCATGTTTTCATATGATATTGCAATGTAATAAAGTGCTTCTGATTCCCTTTTTGAATCAGGATAGTTCTGCACCATTTCACTTAACCGGTTTAATGCCGCTTCATAGGAACCTTTCTTGAAATAAAATTGTCCAACGTAAAATTCATGTTCTGCAAGAACCCGTTTACACATCTTTATCCGGTTTTCGGTAATCTCCATGTAAGGATTTCTCGGGTACTGTTTTCTCAGTTTTTCAAACTCATTCAGCGCTTTGTGTGCCAATGAATAACTTACATCAACTGTTTTTATCCTCTTGAAAAAGCTCATGGCGAGCTTATACTGGGCGTAAGGAGCGAGTTTGTGATGTTGATGTATACTCAGGAAATTTTCATATTCAGCAACCGCCTCTTCATACAGTTCATCCTCATAATACGAATCAGCGATTCGCAATTTTGCAATTACAGAATACTTTTGTGTAGCATCCTTTGCCTTGATTGTTTCAAGAATCTCTCTGGCGTCTTCATAATACCCTTCTTTTATAAGCTCATCTGCTTTTTGTAGAGATGCCTCAGGTTCAAAAACGGATGAATCCTGTGTCGATGAATTAAAATAAGAACATGCGGATATAGATATTGAGAGGAAAATAACGAACAAAAAAGGTATTTTTGTGAAAACGGAGTTACTTGATTTATTAAACATATGACTCTCTCGTATTAATATTCGTCCGGTTAATTTTATCGCAAGAACTGCACTTTAATCAAATTAACCCGCTGGCTTTATATTTGATATATTTATTTGTTATAGTATCTACTCTGAAAAATATCGGGCGGATAGCTCAGTTGGGAGAGCACAGCCCTTACAAGGCTGGGGTCACAGGT
>CAYPIT010000095.1:0-9287 GCA_964410825.1 uncultured Nitrospiraceae bacterium | reverse complement strand
TGGTCCGGTTAATGCCGATATTTCATACAGTCCAGTTTTCAAAGGATCAACATATATAGACGGATCACGTCTGTCTTACTGGAACGGTAAGCGGATCGCGGGGCGAAACGACATTTTTAATGATCATGAACGCAACCGGGTTTTTCGTGACCATGAAATTTCCATGAGGTTGTCAAAGACAGTAAACGGTGTTGAACTGGCACTGTACGGTTATAGCGGATTCTGGCAGACGCCGGAGGGGAAGAATCCGGTTTCCGGAAAGGGAATTTACCCGAGGCTCAGGACTTACGGCGGAAGCCTGCGCGCTTCGCTACTGGGCGGGATCGGTTATATGGAAACCGGTTATTATGATTCTCATCAGGACAGCGGAGGAGACGACCCCTTTGTTCGCAATAGTGAAGTGAGGTATCTGGGGGGCTTTGAAAAAGAACTGGCCCGGGACCTTACCGCAGTATTTCAGTATTACCTTGAGTGGATGCTCGATTACTCCGGGTATGAGTCGTCACTGCCGCCGGGGTCTGTACAGAAGGATGAGTACCGGCATGTACTTACACTGAGGCTGACCAGACTGATGATGAACCAGAACATGAATCTGTCTATGTTCGTCTATTATTCTCCTTCGGATGAAGATGCATACCTGCGTCCGAAAATTCACTACAAAGTTTCTGACGGGTGGAGCGTTGAGGCGGGCGGGAACATTTTTTTCGGACAGGATGACCACACCTTTTTTGCCCAGTTTGAGGACAACACCAATGCATATGCTGGTGCACGTTACATCTTCTGAATGTCGGCATAGACCCTCTTCCAGGAGAGAGTTTCCTGCCTTACCCCTTCTCTGATGTCTTGACTGACCGAAACTTAATAAATTTCCAGTTATGCCGATATATATAATAAGACTGTTATATCGGGAGGTATATATGAGTTGGATCAAAACCGTGCCTGACAATGAGGCCGATGGTTTGCTGGCAGAAATATACGACCAGACAAAGGCAAAGTTCGGCAATGTAATCAACCTTGTAAAAATCCAGAGCCTTAGTCCTGAAACTATATCTTTAGGGCGAAAGCTTTACAGTCACCTTATGACTAAGCCAGGGGGATTAAGCAGGCTGCAGCGTGTCCTGATCGCTACTGTAGTCTCAAAAATCAACGGCTGCTATTACTGAATGGAGAGCCACGAGCCGGATCTCCTTGATGAGATTCAAGATCAGGAAAAAGTGCTTAAAATTCAGGAAGACTATACCCAGGTTGATTTCGATCCTGCAACGAGAACACTACTGGATTTCTCAACCAAATTAACTCTGGATATAAAGGATATGGATGAAACAGACATCGAATCTCTTCGTATAAACGGATTTTCTGATGAGGATATTCTCGATGCAGTTCATCTCATAAGCTATTTCAATTTCGTAAATCGTGTGCTCGATGCACTTGGGGCAGAGCCGGAACCGGGCATGCGTTTTGGTCAAGAGACTTCACTTCCCCAAAGTGAAATGGAATATCTTCTTCAAGGTAACGAGGAAGGCATTCCCCAAGCAAACTGAGAAAGCCTGTTTATAATTACACCTACGAAGTGTGAACACTCACACCTCGTAGGTGTTCCTCTTTGGCACACCACTCCTTGCTTCTAAATGCCCAAAAATTATAAAGGTATATCTTTCTTTGAAAATAAAGTAAAATACCACGGTATTACAGCTAAAAACATAATTAAAACAGTAAATAAATTTTTGAATAAATGATACAGTTCACTGATGTTTCGAAAAATTATGATGAAGACGTTGTGCTTAAAGATATTACTTTGTTTATAGGTAAAGGGGAGCTGGCTTATATAACAGGTCCGAGCGGAGTTGGAAAAACAACCCTGCTCAAACTTATCTATTGCTCAGAGCGTCCCGATGAAGGGCAATTAACTGTCGCTGGATGGGATATCAAGGATCTAAAACAACGCACAATCCCCTTTTTAAGACGCAATGTAGGAATTGTTTTTCAGGACTTCAGATTACTTTTCAACAAGACTGTATTCGACAACGTAGCCATCGCCTTGAGAATTCATAACATGCACCCAAAGGAAATAAAAGAAGACGTTAATGAAGTGTTAAAGGATGTAACACTTCAACACAAATCACATATATACCCCGATCATCTTTCGGGTGGAGAGCAGCAGAGAGTCGTAATCGCGAGGGCAATGGTATCAAAACCAACCGTGCTTCTGGCCGATGAACCAACAGGCAACCTGGATGCAGATAACGCAAAGATAATCATGAATCTCTTCAGGGAGATAAACGCAAGGGGCACAACAGTCCTTGTGGCTACTCACAATGAGTCTCTTTTTCACGGTACAGGCAGAAGGGTAATGTATTTAAGCGATAATAAGATCGAAAAGGAGTCTGTAGGTTGAGGGTTATCACATACGCTCTACAAACAGCATTTCAAAGTCTTTGGCATGAGAAGTGGGTAAATTTCCTGACGATCCTTTCGATCAGTATCAGTCTGCTGATACTCAGCGCATTCGTAACTATCACATTAAATATCGATTCGATATTGACAAAATGGACTAAGAGCTTCGGCCTCGTTGTTTACCTCAATGAAGATCTAAAAAAGGAAGCTGAAGATACCATAAAAGATTTTTTTCAGCAGGATTCAGACATTGTTGAGGTGAAATATATCGCTAAAGACCGGGCCCTCGTGGAACTGAAGCAGATGCTGGGATCAGATGCCCCCATTCTTGATGACATCGGTGAAAATCCCCTGCCCTCTTCCTTTGAACTGAAACTTAAAGCCGAGCTGCTCAAACCGGCTATTGTAAAGCAGAAGGCGTCTGAAATAGAACAGATGTCCGGTGTGGAAGAAGTTCAGTATGGAGAAAAATGGCTCTCGTCTCTCAATACTGTATCAAAAATAATGAAAATAAGTGCGGCATTTCTGGGAATCTCGATATTTATCGCTATCATTTTTATTACCTATAACACCATCAAAATCTTTTTCTACAGGAGAAAGGATGAAATCGAAACCCTTAAGTTGCTTGGCGCAACAAGAACATTTATCAGGCTTCCATTTCTTATAGAGGGACTGATCATAGGGATCTTGGGGGGCATAATTGGTTCACTCGCGCTTTTGGGCGCCCACTCCTTTATAACCATTAAAGGTGCAGAGTTTCTTCCCTCAATCAAGGCGATTATGATACTTTTGCCTGTTCAAATATATACATACATTCCACTTGCGGGTGCTATGATGAGCGTTACAGGCAGTTTTTTCGCTGTTGGTAAAATTAGATATTAAACCGGGAGGAATAAAAATATAAAATGTTAACCGGGAAGTGGAGATCAATGATTTCACTTCTTGCCTCCTGTGTCCTCTTCTGCATCTTAGTCCATCCCTTATCTGTAAGCGCTGCTGTTTCCAAAAAGAAACTTTCAGAAAGAAAGCTTACAGAGATACAGAAAAAACTCAAAACAAAAAAGAAAAAAGTAAAAGATGCACTTAAAAAGGAAAAATCGATTCTTTCAAGAATGCAGAATATCGATAAAAATATCAGACAGAAAACAAAAGAACTTAAGAGCTTCGACAAACAGATATCACAAACTCAGACAAAAATTCTTGGTCTATCCAAAGATATAAATGCCCTCTCGATAAAACTTTCAAAAAGAAAAACATATTTAAAAAACCGCCTGAAGACCCTGTATAAACAGCAGTACGGTGGATATGCTTTACTGCTTTTCACAGTAAAAGATTACCAGGATTTGATACGGAAAAGTAAATTTATCAGCCTGGTCGCCTACCATGACAGCAGGGTCATATCGAAATACAGAAATGAAATTAATTCAATAAATTTAAAGAAGGAAAACCTGAAAATATTTTATGGGAAAATCGAAATCAACAAGAAAAATGCCAAGTTAAAGAAAAAAGCTCTGCAGAAAGACCGGCGCAGGAAAGACAAACTGCTTTTAACAATTCGAAGCAAACGCAGTTCATATGAAAAAGCTATCAAGGAACTGGAGAATTCATCAAGAAAACTCCGGGAAATGATCAAAAAACTTGAGCAAAAGAAAGTCCCAAAATCGATTGTCGGCAAAGGGTTCAGAGCATTGAAGGGGCGTCTTTCATGGCCTGTAAGCGGTAGAGTTGTAGTTCCTTATGGGCAATATACGGATCCCAAATTCAATATAACCGTCTTCAGAAATGGGATCGAAATCAAGTCAGCGATAGGCGCCAGGCCAAAGGCTGTAGCCGGCGGCCGTGTAGTTTATGCCGACTGGTTTAAAGGTTTTGGACTGCTGTTGATTATAAACCACAGTAACGGCTATCATAGTTTATATGGAAATCTGACCGAGATTTTTCATAAAACTGGTGATATAATCAATAAAGGAACGACTGTAGGAAAGATAGGCAAATCAAGCTTTCTTAATATTCCTACCCTGTATTTTGAAATCAGGCATAAAGGAAAGCCTGTTAATCCAATGCAATGGTTAAAGAGAAAAGTCAGAAGCAAGAGAAAATTTTAGGGAGGCAGAATGTCAATTCGTAAAACCGCGTTTATTGTAGTATTAATTGCCGTAATAAGTTCCGCAGGATTCATGCTTAGCAAATGGAGTCTGCTTGAAGTTGTTTATGCAAAAGAGGATTTTCATTATCAAAGAATTAAGACTTTTACTGAGTCGCTTTCTTTAGTAAAGAAAAATTATGTGGAAGAAGTTGAGGAAAAAGATTTAGTTTACGGTGCAATTAAGGGGATGCTTAATTCACTGGATCCCCACTCTTCTTTCATGCCGCCTGATGCATTTAAAGAAATGCAGATAGATACAAAGGGGGAGTTTGGCGGACTTGGCATCCAGATCGGCATAAAAAATAGAATATTAACAATTATAGCTCCTATTGAAGATACACCCGCTTATAACGCCGGGGTTAAGGCTGGTGACAAGATTGTCAAGATTGACGGTGAATCAACAAAAGATATAACTCTTTTTGAAGCTGTCTCTAAACTTAGAGGACCTAAAGGTACCACGGTAACAATCACCATCCTGAGAGAAGGAATGGATAAAACCAAGGATATTTCTATTGTTAGAGATATAATTAAACTGAAAAGCGTGAAATCTGAAATAATTGATGACAGTATCGGATACGTTAAGCTCACTCAGTTTCAGGAAAAAACGTCTTCAGATTTAAAGAAAGCTCTCAAAAAATTATCCAGGGAAGATATAACATCCCTTATTCTTGATCTGAGAAACAATCCCGGAGGTCTGCTTAAGGGTGCTGTTGATGTTACCAGTCAATTTCTGTCACCCGGAAAGCTTGTTGTTTATATACAAGGAAGAAACGGCGATAAAACAGAATTTAATACTTCAAATGGTGGAAAATATTTCGACTATCCCATGGTTGTTCTGGTCAATGAAGGAAGCGCCAGCGCTTCAGAAATCGTAGCCGGAGCATTGCAGGACTGGAAGCAGGCGTTAATTATCGGGACTCAGACATTCGGTAAAGGCTCTGTCCAGACAGTCATGCCCTTGAGTGATGGCTCGGCTCTGAGGTTGACCACAGCGCGTTATTATACCCCCAGGGACAGATCAATTCAGACAACCGGTATTACACCGGATATAATCGTAAAACGCACATCAAAAAACGGTGACAAGACTCATCCTGTTGTAAGGGAAAAAGACCTTGATAATCACTTGCAGAATGAAGTAACCGGAGAAGATGAGAAAAGCGGGGAAAAAGAGAAGGAAGAATTAACTGAAGTTGCAGCAGTAACTACCGAGGATGAAGACAACCAGCTCCAGCGCGCAATAGACCTGCTTAAATCATGGCGAGTATTTAAGAAGCTTCCGGAAGCATAATAATTTTTTCACTATATAACACAAAAAAGATGATCGATGTTTTTAATATCGATCATCTTTTTTTATTGAATAACATGGCGCCCCCTGCATGACTCGAACATGCGACACCTTGATTAGGAATCAAGTGCTCTATCCTGCTGAGCTAAGGGGGCGGCCGGTTCATATTATAATTTTTTTAGGATGCTAAGGCAAATTGCATCAATCTTATATACTTAACCAACTCTCCTGTAGTATATGACTCATAGAGTAAAAGGAGCGACATTATAGTAGTTTTTTGAATTGCTGATTAGTCAGACCAGCGCTTTTGATTATAGCTTTAAGTGTGTATGGATTGAGTCTTTTATGATTGGGGATGGTAAGTCTGCGCTCACCGTCAGACATGCCAATATGCTTGCTTCTTACTATGACCTTGAATCCTGCTTTACTGAATGCCCTGACAGCCCTGTCAGCAGAGACATCAGTAAAGAGCATCCTTAGACAGAGACCTCTACTTCATAAACCTTTGCATCTTTGGTCTCTTCAGATATCATCTGGAGGTAGGTCTTGATAGCATCCTTGATATTATCCATGGCTTCTTCCATTGTGTCACCCTGGCTGTGGCAACCGGGAAAAACTGGGCAATGGACATCAAAACCATATTCTGTTTTGTTGAGTACTACGGGATATTTCATGAGTAATTACTCCTCGAATGAATTTAATGTTTAAATTTAACATATATGCTGGTAACTGTCAAAAAAGAGAGGGAATAAGTAGATAGAAATAGTTGCTTCAGAAATGAAAAAAACTGTGGGGGAATATTGCCGGCCTATGATCTTTTCCAGATGTCAATAAAGTCCATATAGTCCTGAGGTATGCTTAACAATTCAACACCGATACCATCGTAGTATCCGGATGGTTTCGTTGCCCGTTTAATCTTTATAGGGATTTTAAGAAGTTTGTTTTTTAGTCGCATCATTATTAAAGATATGGAATCAAGAGGAAACTGCTTTTTTGTACCTATAAACATTCCTTTTTCTGAAAGATTCAAAATCGTTCCTGAAAAAAGGAGATTCCCATGGGAAATCCTTATCTTTTCACCCATAGGTATTCTTTCAAATGATCTTCTGTCCATGAATTTTATAGCTAATTGTTTATAACAGTTTGCACTATTTAACGACTTTGGAAAGTTATTTAATATTTTATCATTGTGACAATTCAATGTCTAATTAATTAAATTTATAAGAGCTATAAATTTTCACTATTTGCGCATAAATGCAACTATCAGAGAAATATTGAGAAAAACAGAAAGCTTAATAACTTCATCTCAAACTCTATGAATCATCTACTTCTCCTTCGGTAAGGTAAATAATCGCTTTGTTTATATCCTCTCTTTTTCCCGTAATATAAACTATATCACCGGTTTTAAAACTGAATATTGGATCAGGGCTTGTATACACCTGATTATTGCTTTCAATTGCTATTATTGTAGCTCCTGTCTTTGTTCGGAATCTAATGTCCTCTATTGATTTACCCAGTACAGGAGAATTGTCATTAATCGTATAGAGTTCAATAGTGACTTTTGAAAAGACTGTATATTTATCAAATAATGGCTTCCGCGCTATGGCTTGAGTCTGCCTCAATGCCCTGTAGCCATCTTCCCTGATCATGTCAACAAAGTCAAAAATCTCATTTTTGGGTTTTTGATATCGGGTAAGAACCCGTGAGAATATCTCAATGGAAGTTTCAAATTCCTCTGGAATAACTTCATCAGCTCCGAGATCTAACAGGTCATCGACTTCAGAGGTATAATGTGTTCTCGCAATTATAAGCAGATCGGGATTTTGTTTTCTTGCTGTCTTGACAATACTCCTGCAGGATGCAGGGTCTGAGATAACAATAACCAGAATCTTGGCTGTTTTTATGCCTAACCGGTTAAGTATTTCACTCTTTGTAGCATCACCGTAATAAATCGGTTCACCTTGTTTCTTCATGGCCTTGACAGTATCAATGTTCATCTCCAATATTGAATATGGTATATCCGCTTCTTTCAGAACCCGGGCAAGATTCCTTCCGTTTAGACCAAAGCCGATAATAATTACATGATCCTTTCTTTTCTTCGGAAAATCTTCAGGCCCTGATAGCTCTTTGATCCTTTCCAGTCTTTTTAGTAATTTCTGGGAGCTGAGCCTGCCCGATATAAAAGGTGAAACCTGCATTATGAACGGCGTCAAAAGCATTGTTAATACAGATGCAGAGAGAAATCCCTGATATATATCATTTGAAATCACTCCGGCGGCAAGTCCGGCAAGAGCAAGCACAAATGAAAATTCACCGACCTGTGCAAGGTTCATGCTGGAATGTATTGATGTCCGCAAAGCACGTCTCCACAGATACATCGAGAGAAAACCGCTTAACGACTTTAAAAGGATTATACCGCCGACAAAATAAAGGACTAACTTTGGATTACTTATAATAAATGACGTGTCCATAAGCATGCCCACTGATATGAAAAACAGCCCGTTAAAACTATCTTTAAACGGCAGTATCGCTGATGTTGCCTCGTGAACATATTCAGATTCAGAAATAACAAGCCCGGCAAGAAATGCTCCGAGCGCAAGTGAAAGGCCGAATTCAGATGTAATAAATGCTATACCAAAACATAAGATTAGAACTGTGATGACAAAGAGCTCACGGCTTTTAGTATGTACAACCTGATGCAGTAGATTAGGGACAACCCACCTGGCAGAAAGCAGAACTATTGCAATAATGGCAAGGGCTTTTCCAAATGTTAATATTAATTCATTTAGTCCTCCGCCTCCCGACATCATCGGAATAAACAGCATAAACGGCACAACGCAGAGGTCTTGAAATATCAGTATGCCAATGCTGATCCTGCCGTGGGGTGTGTCAAGCTCGGCCTTTTCCGATAGCAGTTTCATGACAATTGCTGTACTGCTTAATGCAACAAGGAAACCCATGAAAATTGCTGTGGCAGGAACTTTCAGCCATTGATAAGTAATCAAAGAAGATAGGCCAATAGTTATGATGACATAAAGTCCGCCAATGCCGAAGACTTCCAAACGCATTTTCAGAAATCTGGACAGGGAAAAATCAAGACCTATTGTAAAAAGCAGGAGTATTACACCTATTTCCGCAAAGGTCTGAATAGTGTTTATGTCTTTTATAAAATGTAACCCGTGAGGACCGAGTAACATGCCTGCCAGCAGGAATCCGACAATAGACGGAATTTTTATCCTGTGCAGAGCAAAGACTACGACTGCAGAGATTCCAAGGATAATTACAAGAAATTTTAATAAAACAAGTTCATGCATTAATTAATCATTACATGACTGGATTGAAACATCAATTAGAAAAATTAATAAAAACAACTCCCGCATTCTGAAAATCATAACATTACAAAAAAGAAATGGTCGGGGCGAGAGGATTTGAACCTCCGACTCCTGCGTCCCGAACGCAGTG
>CAYPIT010000094.1:0-9318 GCA_964410825.1 uncultured Nitrospiraceae bacterium | reverse complement strand
GTAATAGAGAAAATACAAGCCTTATCTGTTGATCCAAGACCACAGGGCTCACAGAAACTATCCAGTAGAGAACAATATAGAATAAGACAAGGGGACTACAGAATTATTTATTCCATTCAGGATGATGACTTAGCAGTTCATATTGTTAAGGTTGGGCATAGAAAAGAAATATATCGTTTATAAGACATTGGATCGAATGCGAGACAGCGGGTCCCTTTTTCGGAGGGTCATGGATTAAAGAGTGCAAATTGGTTTATGGCTATATATCACGCTTCATGTCTCACATCGATCAATTTGGCGTTAGGACATAAGAAAAAATTATGAATAGAAATCAATTTTTACAGCGTGTGATAGGAACGCAAGTTATAAAAATATTTTTCATAATTTTTTTGATATACTTACTCATGTTTTGAAAAAATTGTGTGGTTGTATATTTATTGATACATTAAGAGTGAAAAAAGAACATTAAAATGATGGAAAAATACAAAATAGTAGGATATATTAATTTATGCCAGTTATTCTTAGATATAAAGGATATCGCTTTCTCTTTTTCTCAAATGAAGGCGATCACCCTGAACCACTACATGTTAATGTGCGAAAAGGAGAACGTATTGCAAAATTTTGGATAGAGCCAACTATTTGTTTAGCAGAATAATACGGTTTCACTTCAAATGAATTGAATGAGTGTGTTAAAATAATAGAAAAGAATAGAAGATTAATTGAGAGATGTTGGAATGAACACTTTGGTAATTAAACCTTTGGCAAAGAGCGTAAGCTTTGATGAAACCAATATGTGGGTTGAACTTGCTGACGGGCGAAAACTTGCAGTTCCCCTTGCTTATTTTCCACGTCTTCTCCATGCGACACCGAATCAGAGAGAGCAATATGAAATTAGTGGTGGCGGCATCGGGTTACATTGGGACGAAATTGATGAAGATATATCTGTAGAAGGACTACTCATGGGGATATGGGACAGGACCCGCACATCACAAACTGCTAAAGAATTCTAACAAAATAAATCCTAACACTTATAAGGCTTCCGGTTGTCAAGGGCAATAATAACCCGTAACGGATTTCCAAAGAAAATTCGTTATACGAAGCGATACAAATAATATTCTGACTTAGTTTCAAATCTTCTGGTGACAGCACATGTCTGCGCCAAACACTTATAGAGGCTCATTAGCCAGTTGGCACGTATAGTTTTTGTATAAGATCCATAATGACCAAGTGCTAATTGTACAGTTAAGATATCACTACTAAGTTATAACAAGTCGAAGTCCATAAGTTACTTACTCTTCCCCTATTAACTTCCCTATCAACCTGAATTTTTCGTATCTCTCTTCAATGAGGGATTCAACTGGCTTTTCTTTTAATTCTGCAAGATGCCGTTTCAGTACTTCCTCTATAGAACGGGCTGTTTCCTCCTCGTTTCTGTGAGCGCCGCCCAGGGGCTCTGTTATAATCTCATCAATAACACCCATGTTTTTAAGATCCTTTGATGTTAATTTAAGAGCATCGGATGCCTTGTTGTACTCTCCCTGGCCTACCACCTCGCCGTTCTTTTTCCAAAGTATGGCGGCACACCCTTCAGGCGATATAACCGAATAGATAGAATGCTCAAGCATTATTACCCGGTCTCCTACTGCAAGTGCCAGTGCACCGCCGCTTCCCCCTTCACCGATGACGACTGAAATCACAGGTATGCGCAGGGCAAACATCTCCTGCAGGTTCATTGCGATCGCCTCTGCCTGACCCCTCTCTTCCGCACCTATCCCGGGATATGCTCCGGGTGTATCTATCAAGGTAATTATCGGCATGTTGAACTTTTCGGCAAGCTTCATTATTCTGAGGGTTTTCCGGTATCCTTCCGGATGCGGCTGGCCAAAGTTTCGTTCTATTCTTTCCTTTGTTCCCCTCCCTTTCTGATGGCCGATGACAGCTATGGAAATATTGTTGAATTTAGCAAAGCCGGCTACAATGGAAGGATCATCCGCAAATCCCCTGTCACCGTGAAGCTCAACAAAGTCCTCCATCAGGAGACGGATATAGTCAAGTGTATAAGGTCTCTCAGGGTGGCGTGCGATAAGGGTCTTTTGCCAGGGTGTTATCTTCGAGAAAATGTCAGCTCTCAGATCCCGTGCTTTTTTTTCGAGTCTCTTAATCTCGGACGTGATGTTCATGTCCTTGCCGTCTGCAAGGCGCTTGAGTTCTTCGATCTTATTTTCCAACTCTGCAACAGGCTTTTCAAAATCAAGATAATAATGCATTGGCGTCTGTAAGTTGCGGGTTATCTTCTATCCGGTGTCTGTAGTTTGATTATTATAGTTTCTAATTCCATTTTGTTTTTCCTTCTCCAAGAACTGACTCGGCCTCACGAATCATCTCCTCAGAAGGAAGTACATGACGGTTTGTTGAGAATACGGATTCCCAGTTACTTGGAGATATAATCCTTAAATATACAGGACAGTTGCCGTTATATTTTGACAGTATACTGTCAAGTTTTGAAATTGCATCGGGCTTTGCATCTCTATACATTGTAATAGTCAGAGTCTTATGTTTTTTATCAGAACTGTTAGAGGTTGAATCTGAACGTTCAGTTTCGCCGTTGATTTCGCGGCGGAATTTAATGCCCCCGTTCGCTTTTTTTATCTGTTTCCTGTCATCTATTGATGCAATTTTCTGGGCAATCACTTTCAGTCCTTTATCTGTATTGTCTGTATAGCCTGCTATAATGACAGGTGTCTCCTGTGAGATTATACTCTGTGAATCCCTGTATAACTCTGGAAACAGGATAACCTCCACTGTTCCGTACATGTCTTCGAGTGTTATGTATGCCATCAGATCGCCTGTCCTTTTAGTCTGTATCTGTTTGGAATCTCTTACCAGTCCGCATAAATTTATTTCCTGTTTGTCTTTCAGTTCATGAAGTTCGTGCGTAGAGGTGCAGGCCAGTTCAGAAAGGATGTCCTGATACTTGTTAAGAGGATGTCCTGTAATATAAAAACCAAGAGCTTCCTTTTCCATCCTGAGGAGTTCGGACTCACTCCATTCTTCAACATCCGGCATATTAACATTAACCTGCTCATTCATATCGAACATGCTTTCCTGTCCCAACATCTTTTGCTTCTGCATTCTCATGGCCGAATCCATTACTGATGATGAGCAGGATATTAACTGGGCTCTCTTACCCATTGTATCCATAGCACCTGCCTTAATAAGGCTTTCGATCACTTTCTTGTTAGCGCGTCTTAAATCAACCTTCGAACAGAAATCGAAAAAAGTTTCAAAGCCTTTAGTCTCCCGAGCCTCGAGAATTGCGTCAATGGCTGAGCTTCCAACGCCCTTTACCGCTTCCAGTCCAAACAGTATGGAATTGCCTATTACCTTGAATTCCCTGTCACTTTCGTTAATATCCGGCGGCACAATTTTAATTCCCATGTCCCTGCATTCATTTATGAAGATTACAACTTTTACGGTGTTGTCCATATCAGCGCTGAGTGATGCTGCCATGAATTCAACAGGGTAGTGAGCCTTTAAATAGGCTGTATGATATGCGATCAAAGCATAGGCAGCTGAATGAGATTTGTTGAATCCGTACTGTGCAAACTGGAGAATCAGGTTGTACAAAGTACCTGCCTTTCTTTCTGTTACTTTGTTTGCCATTAATCCCTTAATGAAAGTATTTTTCATTCTTTCCATTTCTTCAGGATTTTTTCCGCCCATCGCTTTTCTGAGTATGTCGGCTTCGGCCAGGCTGAAATCTGCCATTTTATGCGCAATCTCCATCACCTGCTCCTGATAGAGAATTATACCGTGTGTTTCTTTGAGAATTTCATTCAGCTTTGGCAGTTCGAGTTTGGCCAGGGATCCCCCCGGTTTGGAAGAGGTTGGGCCTGGCTCTGCATTTTTGCCCTGAATAAATTCATCGACCATGCCACTGCCCAGAGGGCCGGGCCTGTAGAGGGCAACGAGAGCTATAAGGTCTTCAAATACGGAAGGCTTTAATCGTTTAAGGAGGTCTTTCATTCCAGAACTTTCAAGCTGGAATACGCCGGACGTTTTTGCAGTGCATAAAAGATCAAAGGTCTTCTTATCGTCAAGAGGGATATCCTTTATCGAAAAAAGCGTTGAACCTGCATTTTCGCTTATATTTGCATCATTAATGATCATCTCTGCCTTATCTATTATTGTCAGAGTTTTAAGGCCGAGAAAGTCAAACTTCAACAGGCCGAGGTTCTTAATTGCATCCATATCAAACTGTGTGACTATCGCTTCATCGTTTGGAGCCTTGTACAGAGGCAGGAAATCGGTGAGGGGTTCAGGAGAGATCACAATACCTGCCGCATGTGTGGAAGCGTGTCGCGCCATGCCTTCCAGCCTTTGCGCAACATCAATAAGTTCCTTGATTTTAGGATCTGTATCGTACAGTTCCCTAAGTTTAGGTTCCATATCGAGTGCGGTTTTCAATGTAATTTTAAGTACAAAAGGAACCAGTTTAGCTACCGTGTCTACTTCGGAATAAGGAATGTTCATTGCACGACCAACATCCCTTATCGCTGCGCGCGCCTGCATGGTTCCGAATGTAATTATCTGTGCCACATGATCTTTACCATAGCGGTTAGTTACATACTCTATGACTTCGGATCGTCTGTCCATACAGAAATCAACATCAATATCCGGCATGCTTATTCTTTCAGGATTCAGAAACCGTTCGAAAAGCAGACCGTATTTGATCGGGTCTATGTCTGTAATATCGAGGCCGTAGGCCACGAGACTTCCGGCAGCAGAGCCCCTTCCCGGACCGACAGGAATCTGTTTGCTTTTTGCATAACTGATAAAATCCCATACAATAAGGAAGTAAGAGGAGAAGCCCATTTTTTCTATCATATTTAGCTCGGTCTGCATCCGTTCAGCATAATTTTCCGGAACATTTCGATTCAGTTTTTTGACAAGCCCATCTTCTGCCAGTTTCCTGAGGTAGTCATTAACATTCTCTCCTCCGGGAACTGCAAACCTGGGGAGACGGAATTCATCAAATTTAAAGTCAAGATTACATTTTTCAGCAACCTTTCTTGTGTTTGTAACAGCTTTGGGAATTTCTTTGAATGCTTCTTTCATTTCTTCGGGGCTTTTGAAATAGAATGTATCTTTTGAAAAGCGCATCCTGTCTGCATCCTGAAGGGTCTTGCCTGTCTGAATGCACAGCAGAACGTCATGCGCCCTTGAGTCATCTCTCTTCAGATAATGACAGTCATTAGTTGCTACTAATGGTATATGCAGCTCATTACTCAGTTCAATAAGTTGCTCATTGATTTTTTCCTGTTCAGGGAGCTCATTTGCCTGGATTTCGAGAAAAAAATTGTCTGCGCCAAAAATCCTCCTGTAATCGAGTGCTGTTTCCCTTCCCCTGTCGATCATTCCGGCTGCAAGGTAGTGAGGTATCTCGCCTTTTAAACATGATGAGAGGCCTATCAGACCGCCGCTGTGCTGTTCCAGGATATCTTTATCTATCCGGGGCCTGTAATAAAACCCCTCCAGATAGGCCATACTTACCAGCCTCGTGAGGTTTCTGTAACCATTGATATCTTTGCATAAAAGAATCAGGTGGAATGATTTTTCAGAAGAGATTCCTGAGCTGCTCTTGTCAAAACGGCTTTTAGGTGCAACGTAAACCTCACAACCTATGATCGGTTTCAGGCCTGCCTTCGAAACTTTTTTGTAAAAATCTATTGCACCGAACAGGTTGCCATGGTCTGTCATGGCAACCGCAGATAAGTTGTACTCTACAGACTTTTCGATCAGGTCGTTTAATCTGATCGCTCCGTCGAGTAAACTGTATTCTGTATGAAGATGAAGCGGAACATACCCGGAATGCATGAAGAAATTTTAAACCATAGGGAACTGCATAGTCAAACCAGAAAGGCGGTATCTTACAAGTTATTACTAACCTCTCTAATTTCATCAAGTTTTTTTAGGGCGGCTCCCGAATCTATCGCCTGAGATGCTGATTCAACACCTTCTTTGAAATTTTTTGCTTTATCTCCTGCAACGAGGGCGGCTGCTGCATTCATCAAAACAATGTCTCTTTTGGGGCCTTTCTGGCCATTCAGTATTTCGATAGTTATTTTTACATTATCATCAGCATTACCACCAACCAGATCATCCTTTTTAGCCCTTTCAAAGCCAAGGTCTTCAGGCGATATAAAGTAAGTGTTGACTTTGCCGTCTGTTAACTCTGAAATTATTGTTTTGTCTGTGTTAGTCATCTCATCAAGGCCGTCTGTTCCGTGCACTACAAATGCATGTTTTGCTCCAAGGTTTCCTAATACATTTGCAAGGGGTTCTGTCAGTGCATCATCGAAAACTCCCATGACCTGTCTTTCAGCTCCAGCGGGATTCGTAAGGGGTCCAAGAATATTAAATACTGTTCTTATACCCATTTCTTTTCTGGGCCCGATGGCAAATTTCATGGCAGGATGAAAAAGTGGTGCAAACATAAAGCCGAATCCCGTTGATTCTATACACATTTGAACGTTTTTGGGTTCAAGGTCGATTTTTATTCCAAGAGCTTCAACTACGTCCGCACTCCCGCAGCTGCTTGATACCGAACGGTTACCGTGCTTAGCAACAGGAACGCCGCAGGCTGCGACAACCAGGGCGGAAGTTGTCGAAATGTTAAATGTGTGTGACATATCTCCACCAGTACCGCACGTATCAACAGTTAACTCCGGGGCACTAATGCCGGTAACTTTTTCTCTCATAACCTTAGCGGCCCCTGTGATCTCTTCAACAGTTTCCCCTTTGATTCTGAGGGCGGTAAGAAATGATGCGATCTGGGCATCGGTTGCCTGTCCTCCCATTATGTCTCTCATAGAGTCAACCATGTCACTCTCAGAAAGATTCTTGCCCTCTAACAATAAATTGATTGCTTCTTTAATCATGATTTTCCCCTCCTGATAAGCTAAAGAAATTAATGTGGTTCTGTGCGCATGAAAGTAAATCTACTGATTTTATTATATCTAAAGTGATCGCGCAGTCGTGTAATTTATAAATTCAGGAAATTTCTGAGCAGATCCTTTCCGGCTTTTGTCAGTATAGACTCAGGATGAAACTGTACGCCTTCAAGTACGAACTCTTTATGTCTGATGCCCATAATTTCATCCTGGTCAGTCCATGCGGTTATTTCAAAATCTTTTGATAGGGTTTCTTTCTTTATAATTAATGAATGATATCTCGTAGCCTCGAAAGGAGCGGGAAGTCCTATGAAAACAGTCTTTCCGTCATGATGTATCATGGATGTCTTGCCATGCATTAATCTCGGTGCGTTTACTATTTCAGCTCCAAATGCGGCACCAACAGACTGATGCCCGAGACAGACACCAAGTAAAGGTGTTTTGCCGGCAAAATGCCGCACAACATCTATAGAAATACCTGCCTCGTTCGGTGTGCAGGGACCGGGTGAGATTACGATTTTATCGGGACATAATTTCTCAATTTCAGGAATTGTGATTTTATCATTTCTGAAAACCTTAATGTCTTCTCCAAGTTCACCGAGGTACTGCACCAGGTTGTAAGTAAATGAGTCATAATTGTCTATCATTAAAAGCATGCTCTTAACTCCTAACTAAGCTCTCTCTCTGCCATTTCGATCGCCCTGAACATTCCCCTTGCCTTATTTAATGTCTCCTTATATTCGAGCTCAGGATCAGAATCTGCTACGATGCCGGCTCCTGCCTGTATATAGGCTTTCCTGTCTTTGAATATAATTGTTCTTATTGTAATACACATATCCATATTTCCTGAGAAATCGAAATATCCAACTGACCCTGCATAGGGTCCACGTCTTGAAGGTTCAAGCTCTTCAATAATTTCCATTGCACGGATTTTTGGAGCTCCTGTTACAGTGCCTGCGGGAAATGAAGCCCTCAGGACATCAAAAGCATCACAGTCTCTTCTGAGCTTACCGACAACATTGGATACTATATGCATGACATGAGAATATTTTTCTACAGACATCAGTTCCGTAACTTTAACAGTGCCTGAAGTCGCAACCCTTCCAAGGTCATTTCTGCCGAGATCAACAAGCATGATATGTTCAGCCAGTTCCTTTGGGTCAGCCTTTAGTTCCTCCTCCATTTCTTTGTCTTTTTCCGGTGTGCTTCCCCTTTTTCTGGTTCCCGCTATTGGGCGCAGTTCCAAAGTGTCTCCTTCAACTCTGACCAGTATTTCAGGAGACGATCCAACTATCGTGCTACGGCCTGTTTCCATATAATACATGTAAGGTGAAGGATTGATAACACGTAGCGCTCTGTAGGCGTTTATCGGAAGGACTCCTGTATCACGTTGAAAATTCTGGGATATAACGGTCTGAATAACATCACCTGACCTTACATATTTCTTTATTTTTTCTACTGCTTTCAGAAAATCCTTTTTTGCAAAATTTGATTCAAAGGCAGTTGCTTCCACTGCGTCACTTTTATATACTGATCCGGTTGACTCTGTTATGACAGAAGGAGCCCTGAGTTTCTTTAGAATAGTTTCGACCTTTGTACTTGCCTGTTCAAAGGCTTCCGCAGGGCTGTTTTCTATAAAAGCGTTAGATATAACTTTTATTTTGTGTGACAGATTGTCAAAGACAACCAGTGTATCGGTGAGCATCAGGAACATATCCGGAAGGTTGAGTCCGGAATGGTCGTTATCCGGCAGTTCCTCGAAATAGCGGACCGTATCATATCCTATGTAACCAACAAATCCCCCAAAAAAACGCGGAAGCCCGGGCACTATCACAGGACTGTATTTTTTCAACTCTGCTGATACTACTTCGATAGGATCATTGGAGGCCTCGATCGTTTTTTTATGCTTTCCATTGGTGATTGTCACGGTTTTCCCCCTGCCTTCTATTGTGAGAGACGGATCGCAACCGATAAAAGAATATTGTGCCCATTTCTCCCCGCCTTCGACGCTTTCAAATAAAAAGCAGGTCTTTCCTTTCAGCTTCATGAATGCGGATAGAGGAGTTTCGAGGTCGGCAAGAATCTCTTTATAAACAGGGATAAGATTCCCTTCACTGACTTTCTGCTTAAACTCTTTAAAATCAGGGTATATCATTGACAAAACCTGTTATTTTTAATTAATATTTCAGTTGTCTATTATAGACTATTGAAATTTTTTAGTTAATAGTTATAAGTCAGGAGTTGGAAAAAGGGAAATAGACTTTCCCTTTTTTATTCTTAACTTTCCACTTTTGATTGGCAGTTTTTTTGATGCGGGAGTAGCTCAGTGGTAGAGCACAACCTTGCCAAGGTTGGGGTCGCGGGT
>CAYPIT010000093.1:0-9503 GCA_964410825.1 uncultured Nitrospiraceae bacterium | reverse complement strand
ACAAAATAGCACCTAGTTCTGAGTTCTGAGAAAATATGGGATGTGTCCCTACATAAAAACCATAAAAAAGGGCGGGGTGACCCCGCCTCTACAACCGGTAACATGAAATATCAAAAATAAAAAATAGAAAATCAAAAAGATGGAGTAACGATTTATTAAATCGAAGAAAACTCTTTGTTTTATAATTTTGATTTTTTATCTTTAATATTCTTATCCGCCGCCGTAAGAATGCAGTCCTGACAGTACAAGATTTACTCCCAGATAAGTGAAAATGACGGCTATGAACCCAACAACTGCAAGAATCGCAACTCTTTTACCTCTCCATCCACCTACAAAGCGGGCATGCAGATAGAGCGCATAGACAAACCATGTGATAAGTGACCATGTTTCTTTCGGGTCCCATGTCCAGTATTTTCCCCATGCGCTGTTAGCCCAGATCGCTCCCATTATAAGCCCGCCCAGTGTAAACAGGGGGAAACCAACCGCAATACTTTTGTAAGTAATGTCATCAAGCATTTCAGATGTCAGGGATAATGCCGAAAAAACTTTTTTTAGCCTTATGCCAAATTGCCATATAAAATATATAAGTGCCAGCGAAGCAACCCAGCTTGCAACAACTGTCCCTCCTGAACTGCTGCGAAAAGATGCCTTAAGGAAGTGACTCTCTAAAAGATGCGCCCGCTCTGCTGCGCTAAGGCTCAAAAAATCGATTCCCATGGCTATGAGCACGGTAAGAAAAATTCCGGTGATAATACTCCAGAATATGTAAGTTTTTTCATGCCTGGACTCTGTAATAACGACAATATAAGCAGCTGCAGCCGCAAAAGATGTTCCAAAAGCGGCATACCCTATAAAAGCCAGAAAAACATGGAAAAGCAACCAGTTCGACTGAAGCGCGGGGATCAATGGTTGTATATCCTTGGCAGTACCTGATACATCTATGAATAACAATACAAGTGCGGCTATTGGCGTAACAAACGCACCAAGTGAGCGATTCTTGTACTTGAATTCAATAAAAAGGTGTATAACAATCAGTGCCCACACAAAAAATATCAATGATTCATAAAGATTCCTTAGAGGGGCTGCTCTCAGGATTGACTCAACAAAACCTGAAGCAGGGTTCGAAGCCAACCAGAAGTAATAAGAATTTACCCATCTGATAATCAGGGCAGTAGTCTGATTTACAAGACCGGCTATGGTTATGACAGTGGCAACGATGCCAACAGTTCTGTTCTTGACTACAAGAAAGATTACGTATATGATCATTGCGGTTAAATATAAGCCCACTGATATATCAAAGAAATTTGCGCTGCTCATTTCTTACTCCTCCTCTCTATAGCTTTTGTAGCATGTGACAGGATTCTGTCTATCTCTTTTTCAAAATTCAGCCTGCTTCGATTGACAGAACCTCCTGCCGAGATTCGAACGGAATTTTTATCATTAGTAATATTAATCCATAATTTTCTGTGGCTGATGAAAAAAGAAATATATAAAGCTATCGACATAACAATGCATGCGAGATAAATAAGCCATACACCGGGGTCCTTTGCGACCTGAAGACCTGTATATTCGATTCCGCGGAAATCCACAAATTCTACCTCGTGTTCAGCTTCAGGGATAATAACTGTAGTTTGATCTTTAAGAAACCATCCAATAAATTTCTCTCTCCCCGGTGAGTCCACCTCTATGGCGACTGCAGGATTAACCAGTTGTTCCTTGTAATATGAATTTGTGCCAAGTGCATTAGTCTGCCTTTCCCTGTCAAGAGTAGGAGAAAATCCAACGATGGTTCCCTTTATATCTGTATCAGGAATTTCGAAAGTATCTCCGCGTCTGAGCGTTAATGTGTTAAGTTGTCCGTTTTCAGAGGTGACTTTTAAAATAAATCTTCCCAATAAATTTGGGAATTTACTGAAAGTTGGCTGCAGGGTGCTTATTCTTCCGCTGCCCGGGGTATCCTGAACAACAAATTCATCCAGTATGCCGGGCATCATGCCGTAACTCGATTGGAAAAAAGTGATGCCCTTATATTTGAGGGGACTGTTGACTTCAATAACCTTTTTCATAACTTCCTTGCCATTGTCGATTATTATAAGCTCGCTCTGAAATTCCAGGGGTGTTGACGAATCTTCGTAATATGATGTGCTGTACCAGTTACACTTTACTGTAAATTCGAGGGGGATCGATTCAGTAGGAGATTTATAGACGAAACTGGACGATCTTCCTTCCGGGAGATTCAGGTAACCCTTAAAACCAAAACGTATACCGATGATAGCTCCTATAAAGATCAGGATTATACTGAGATGTACAAAATAGGCACCAAGTCGTGCATATTTCCCCTTCTGGCTGTAAAACTGTACCGAGTCGCCTTCTGTTGCCTCAAAGAATCGATATTTGGAAGCATTGAGTATATTGGAAATTTCGTCTTTTGCAACATTGAGACTGGTTTTAAGAGTTATCTCTTTTTTTACTGGTAATGATTTAATCGCTTTTACGGATACCGGCTTAAGCGGTCTCTGAATAAATTTCCAGGTCTTTGGAATCCTGTCAATTGAGCATACAATGAGATTGATACTGAAAAGAATGAGAAGGCTGAGAAACCACCATGAACCATACATGTCCATAAACCCGAGTTTCGCGAATACGTTATAAACAGCAGGGGCTGAAGAATCTCCAAAGAATTTAGCAAGGAGAGCAATATTTTTTGAGGGGTCAGCCTGTTGCTCAACTATAGTACCGACTATGGACAGAGAAGCCAAGGCTATTATGATAAAGATTGCAAGCTTGACAGAAGCAAGAAATTCCCAGATTGATTCAAATAAGTCGTTCTTTTCTTTATTCTTTTCGTCCAATGAAAAACCTCCAACGTTAACTATAGCCTTTACACAAATGTGAAGTCAATTTTCTCAATAATTACCAAAATTATGCCTCAGTACCGGTAGAACCGGCGCCAAGGCATTTAATGGGGATACTTCAAAAGAAGACAAAAAATCAAAAAGTAATCTTTCCTCTAACTGTTAAAGTAAACCAGACAATGATGAAGAAAATATGAATGGCACATTATTTTGCCTTATTCAGGACAAGAGGGGTTTTGCAGAAAGTAAATTAACTGATAGAATATGTTCTGGAATATACAATGATGAGGCACTTTATTATATACATGACTGTAGCATTAGTTATTTTTCCCCTTTCAGTTCTGGGCAAGGTAAAAACGATTAACATCCTCTACACCGGTAGTCTGAGTGGTGAACTGGAATCGTGTGGCTGTTCTCCCAAAACCGATTTTGGGGGATTGGCAAGGATCTCTGGTTTTATTCTCGAAAACAGGCCTGAATTATCTCCCTACATACTCATTGATGCGGGTAATTTTACAGACAAGGATACACCACAGGGAAGGCTAAAGGCGGAGACTATTTTAAAGTCATTTAAAATTATGCAGTATGACGCTGTAGCTCTTTTAGGAAACGAGCGGGTCTTTACTGATGATTTTTTTGTTTCACTCATACAAAAATATAAGACCCCCTATGTTTCGGATTCTTTTCCATGCGAGAGGGCTCTCTCTGTTACTCATGACTCAACCGGAATTAATATAAGTTCTGATCCTGCCGGTCTCATGGAAGATAAGCTGAATATTCTGTTAACGGATCAATCCGTTGCGGATTCAAAAATGACAGATGGCTGGGATCTGATAATAAATTCCTCAGGAGAAGAGATGGATGATCCTTTTCAGTCAAATGCTACAATAATTGTAGCAGGGTATCCCAAAGGTAAAAAGCTTGGCATTTTAACTTTGTATATTAACAATATGGGTAGGGTGACGAATTTTAAACACAGGTTTGAGGCGCTTGGTTCTGACATTGAAGAAGACGGAATGATCCGCTCTGTACTGGATGATTATGATTCAAAGGTTGCAGAATTATTAAAAAAGGCTGAGAGGCCTTCAGCAGGTGTTACGTATTCCGGAGTTTTAAAATGTTCTGAATGCCATGAACCGTTTGTAGAAAACTGGGAAAAGACAAAACATGCCAGGGCTTTTGCAAGCCTTGAAGATGCCGGCAAGTCGTCAGACCCTGAATGCCTGATATGTCATACAGTGGGATTCGGGGAGAGCGGGGGCTTTTACACTATTGAATCAACTCCAGAACTGGCAAATGTCCAGTGTGAAGAATGCCATGGGCTTGACAGGGAACATCTTGATGACTTTTCCCGGCCCATGAGACCGGTGACGCATTCTGTTTGCTTAAAATGCCATACAAAAGAAAACAGCCCGGATTTTGATTATCCGGTATATTACGAAAAGATTAAGCACTGATAAGAGGAGGCTGATAATGGATTTCAGGAAATCACTTATGCTCTTTGCCTTAATGTTATTAATATCGTATTCTTCATACGCAGGTGAGAAGCCAAATATCGTAGGAGTTTATGTTGAGGTGCCGGGGTATGAATTTGCATTTGATGGCAAAACTGTAGAGGTCGTGGAATTTCTCAGTTTTTATTGCGGACATTGTTTCCATTTTGAAAAGGCGATACCTGTTATAAAGGGGAACTTTCCTAAGAAGATTAAATGGAAGACAATACCGGTTTACTGGGGTAAGGGATCACCAAAGCCGGGAGAAGCATATCTTATCGCGAAAGAAGCCGGCAAAGGGGATCAGATGAAAAAAGCTATCTTTGAAGCGATCTTTACTGACAGAAGGGATATAGGAAAAATTGAGGTGTTGGAAGATATTGGTAGCAAAATAGGTCTGGGCTTTGAATTCAGCAGAAAGTTGAGAGCTGGCGATAAGGCAAATGATGCAAAAGAAGCACTTGCGTTGATGAAGAAATACAGGATTCAGGAGACTCCGTCATTAATTGTTGCCGGTAATCTCAGGATAAGTCCCGGCCTGCTAAACAACAGTGTGGACCTTATGCGGGATAATACGATCGCAGTATTAAAGAGTCTATTTAAATAAATAACATATAATTCTTTTCATAACGCCCGCATTTCCTTGAAATACATTTTTGGGATAAAGAACAATTGAAATTACTTGCATTAGAGACGGCCACTTTAGCCGGCAGTATAGCGATAGTTGATGATAACCATGGCCTCATAGGTGAAGTCAGCATCAATATTAAGATTGCCCATGCCGAAAGGCTGATGCCTGCAATAAAATGGCTTCTGGATGCTTCCCATATTTCTGTCAATGAAATTGATGCATTTGCGATATCTATAGGACCGGGCTCATTTACAGGTTTGAGAATCGGATTGAGCACAGCTAAAGGCCTTTCATATGCCGCAAAAAAACCAATAGTTCCTGTTCCGACCCTTGATGCTTTTGCCAGGAGAGTCCCGTATTGTTCACATATGATATGCCCGATGTTTGATGCAAGGAAGAACGAGGTTTATGCTGCATTTTATAAATGGGGAAAAACCGGTTGCGAGAAGGTTATGGACGTTAGTGCTGTTAAGCCTGAGGATTTGCTAAGAGAAATTAGAGGAACTGTAATTTTTATGGGAGATGGAGCGAAACTATATAAGGAACAGATTATAGATACTTTGGGTAGCAACGCGTTTTTCGTTCCTGAATCAAAGATGTCACCTGCGGCATCTGCTGTTGCAGAGGTTGCTCTGGAAAAAATAAAACAGGGGATTACCACTGACCCTGTCGCTCTTACCCCGCTTTACATCAGGAAATCCGAGGCAGAGGTTAATTGGAAGGGATAGTCATCAGGGACATGTCAATTGATGATCTCCCTCAGGTGCATGCCATTGAGAACTGCATTTACAGGGATCCCTGGTCGATAAGTTCCTTCGGTCATGAACTGGGAAACAGGGGGGCAATACTTAAGGTTGCTACTTCCAGAGAATCGATCATCGGGTATGTTTGCATTCGGTCAATACTTGACGTAACACATCTATTGAAAATTACTGTATTGCCTGAATTCAGGCGCAGGCGTGTTGCATTTAATCTTCTCGAAAAAGCGTTGCAGGAATTAAGGCGGGTAAATTGTGAGGATCTGCACGTTACTCTTGAAGTAAGAGAGTCAAACAATGCTGCAATCAGTCTATATGAAAAATCCGGATTTAAAGAAAATGGCAGAAGGAGGGGCTATTACAAGAGTCCTGATGAAGATGCCGTAATAATGGGATTGAACATACTCAGTGGGATAGAAAATTAATAAAATGGCTTGCTATTTAAGAGAATAACATATATGAATTGTATTATAAATTTCATTTATGATCAATGCGGAAAAGTAAAAATAAATATATCTTAAAAAACTATAATAATAATAAATTGGACAATTCCTCCTGATTATTTAATAATCACTGCATTCCGTTTGTTTTCCAGACAATCAAAAAAATAAATACATAAATCGGGATAACTGTCTTTACATATTCCGTAAGGTTCAACATTTTGGAGGATAATATTAATTGTGACTAAATCAGAAACAGGCACGGTGAAGTGGTACGACAATAGGAAAGGTTATGGATTAATTGAACGAGATGATGGTAGTGAAGTTTACGTTCATTACAGTGCTGTTGTTTGTGAAGAAAGTGACTGCGTATTAACAGTGGGTGTCAAGGTGAAATACTCCATATTTCGGGGCCCGCGTGGGAATCAGGCGCAGAATGTGATAATCCTGAATTAGCTTTCCTATTAAGCCCTTTTAAAAAAGCAAATTTATTGTCCATTTGCAACTTACTATTATTATGTAATTTTTTAAAGAGTCACCCGCATTATTGCCATAATGGAAGAATTCTTTACAGTTATTTCACCAAAAAAGACTCCTTGTTATTGCTCTGAATCTGTTAAATTATATAAAAACCTCAGCTCCAGGATAAAGAGTTACCGCATGTTTGACGATATTAAATAAGGCACATATAAAACCATTATCTTGTAACCGATGATGAAAAGACGGGAATTTTTGAAAACTTTAGCATTTAGCGTAATTGGATTGGGGATCGCACCTGAACTGATGGCAAAGAACAATGAATTTGATTCAACAACTGCTCCGGATAAGATCGATGACTATATAAAGGATTATTTACATAAAATGGCGAATTTCAATAAACCTCACAAAGATGACATCCTTATCGACAACATTACATTCAAAGTTTTTAAATCCACTGTTATGCGGCTCAGACGCCTTCAGCAATTTGTAGGGCATGGAAATTTCCAGGTGTTAAGTCTGGATGAAGCACGAAAAATTGCCCGTAACTACTCTCGGGTGGGGGAGTTTACCGGTAAAGAATTAAGATTTATGGAAACAATCTTCAATGAAGAGGCACAACGTTATGGTTTTTTTGGTAAAAAGCCTCTGAAAAAATTTACAGAACGGATTAAGAAAAAGGAGATTTACAAAGTTCCTTATACCGGAAACTATCTTTATAAGGGTGTGCCTCTTGAAACATTAGAGAGGATAAAGCGGCAAGTAGGGAAGCAATTAATTTTGACTTCAGGTATACGTGGTGTAATGAAGCAGTTTCTGTTGTTTCTAAACAAGGCTTATAAAAATGATGGTAATTTATCACTTGCTTCAAGATCGCTTGCACCACCAGGATATTCGTTTCATGGTATCGGTGACTTTGATGTGGGTCAGGTCGGATTTGGAGCAGCAAACTTCACCGAAAGATTTACTCAAACAGAGATATACGATAGACTCAATGAACTCGGCTACTTAAAACTCCGCTATCATGAACAAAACCTGTTAGGGGTTCGTTTTGAGCCCTGGCATATAAAGATTTCTGCAGATATATGAAAAACAGGATGATAATGTATATAACTCATATAATCTTATTGGCCGAGTCTGTTTATTTTTGTATCTGTTCTCGATTATAATCGCTGAGGGAGGTGTGTGATGCATTTTTTCCTGTTTTTAGCTTTTGTAATAGCCGTAGCGTTTGTCTCTATAGCATTCCAGAATCAGGATCCGATCCAATTGACATTTATTAAATGGGACTATTCAGGTCCTTTGGCTGCTGTGCTGGCAGTTCCATTTGCTGCCGGCTTACTAACCGGAATATGTATTGTTTTTCCATCCTGGTGGAAAAGGGTTATGTTAGCGCGTTCATTCAGAAAACGTGTCAAGGAGCTTGAAACAGAGCTGGCTGAAGCCGAAAAGAGCGTTGAAGTAATAGATCCTATACCCGAGACACCGCCATTGGAGGAGCAACCATAGACTATGTGACAGATTTATCGACCCTCACAAATCTCTGATTATTGCCTTCCCATCTAAAGTATTTTATATCATGAATATTCCTGTTCATTACAGAAATCACTACATGTAATGTATCTGGGAATTCCGGTTCTCCAAAGACCGTCTGTGCTGCCACATCTTCTTCTGAGAAATATGATTCATGGTTACAATGTGAGTGATAAAAGGCTATTATTATTTCCCCCTGTTTTTTTGCGGATGATTTAATAGAGTCAAACTCATTTCTGTCAATTGTATAAGCTGTATGCGCATTCCTGGGATATCTGGCGGGATCCTCTTGATGAAGCCTGTTCTGAATGTTATTGCAGCGGTGCACTGTCTGCCTGTCACTCTTGCCCGTTATAATACCACAGCATTCATCAGGGTATTCTTTCAAAGCGTGTTGATAGATATTGTCTAAAACATCTTTAATTAATTTCATAATTTTTATGAAATAAGAGTATAAATTATAAATCAAAAATGAAAGCTTAAAATTAATGTAGTAATTAAATTAGATTAATAAACTCCACAATTTTGCATTTTGATTTTTACGATTTCACTATATCTCATGGCTCAAATACCTGTCTCCACCGTCAGGGAAAATAGCCACTATTATACCTTCAGTGATCTGTTCTGCTATCTGTAAAGCTCCTACCATGGCTGCGCCTGAAGAGTGTCCGACCGGCAGCCCTTCATGCGTAATTATTTTCTTGACCATTTCATAGGCTTTTTCAGTGTTAATATAAAGAGTTTCATCTGTAAGATCAGCGTCATAGAATCCGGGAACAATTGAGCTTTCCAGATACTTCAGGCCTTCAATACCGTGCATTGCATCATCCGGTTCAACAGCGATCATCCTGATATCAGGATTAAACTCTTTAAGGGCCTTGCCTGTTCCTGTTATTGTTCCGGTTGTTCCCAGACCAGCAATGAAATGAGTTATTTTGCCTTTTGTCTGTTTTAATATCTCTGGCCCTGTTGTCAGGTAGTGGGCTCTCCAGTTTGAAGGATTGTTGTATTGGTCAGGCATGTAGTACTTATCAGGATGCTGGTCATAAATAGCCTTTGCAAGCTTGATAGCCCCGTCTGATCCTTCAAGTGGACTTGAATATACAATTTCTGAACCAAAGCCGGTGATTATTTTTTTCCGCTCGATACTGGCATTATGGGGAATAACAATTTTTGCTCTGTATCCCTTGACTGCGGAGATCATGGCATAGGCAATGCCTGTATTGCCGGATGTTGAATCGAGTATAATCTTATCTTTTGTGAGCGCTCCTGTTTCTTCTGCGTCCTTAATCATCTGAAAAGCTGCCCGGTCTTTC
>CAYPIT010000092.1:0-9724 GCA_964410825.1 uncultured Nitrospiraceae bacterium | reverse complement strand
GATGTCTATCTAATTAAATTGCCAAACAATAAATGATAACGACTACATGGTAACGAGCTTATATCGAGCAGTACTCTTCCGGCAAATCGTTCAAATCTTTAATCTTGGGATCTTTACCGCAAATAGGGCAATCCTCGTTCCTGGGAACCCTGACCTTTCTGAAATTAACTCCGAGCGCGTCATATATTAACAGATTCCCCTTTAAAGGCTTCCCTTTTCCGAGAATCAATTTCAGAACTTCCGTTGCCTGCAATGCACCTATCACACCCGGCAAAACACCCAGTACCCCGGCCTCCTGACATGAGGGAACAAGCCCTGCAGGTGGAGGCTCCTCAAATAAACAACGGTAACATGGGCCATCATGCGGCAGTATTGTAGTAACCTGCCCCTCAAATCTCAAAATCGCACCGCTGACCAAAGGTTTTTTAAGCATGACACATGCATCATTAATTAAATACCTGGTTGGGAAATTGTCGGTACCATCCACAATGATATCATAATCCCTGAACAGGTCAAGTATGATTTTACTGTCCAGCCGCTTTTTAATAGTAACCACATTTACATCTGGATTCAGTGTTTCGAAAGTCTGTTTAGCTGAGTCAGCCTTGTTAACATCCAGAGTATTAATGCTATGAGCTATCTGTCTCTGGAGGTTGCTCAATTCAACAGTATCATTATCAACGATGCCAATAGTGCCGACCCCTGCAGCCGTCAGATAATAGCCTACAGGACAGCCTAATCCCCCGGCTCCCACAATCAGCACCTTTGCATCAGATATCTTTTTCTGTCCCTTGCCACCAACTTCAGGCAGGATTATATGTCGGCTGTACCTCTTTAATTGCTCCTCTGAGAAATCCATCAGTCCTCAACCTCTTTTCTCACTTGAATTATCCATTCCTGTGGCTTAATCTCTTCAACTTTCAAAACAGTGTGTCCGTAATTGAGCATTGCTTTGGGAATGCTTTGCGATGCTTCCGGATAGTCAAGTATTATCTCGATAACCTGTCCGACTTTAATACCTTCGACACCAAGTTTTGATTTCACTAATGTATAAGGACAAACTTCGCCCCTAATATCCAGTTTCTTATCTATTTTTTCATCATTCACTATTAAAGCTCTCCTCCCTCGACTCTTATACACACAGGCTTACCTGAAACAACTTTCAGTTTCTTGATTTCTTTCAGTGCCTGAACCATATCTTTTTCTCTTGCTTCATGTGTCATCAGAACCAGTGGTACCGCCTTTTCTTTTTTTCTTCCTTTCTGAATCATCGACTTTATGCCAATGTCCCAATTACCAAGAATCCCCGAAATCTTTGACAGCACTCCCGGTTTGTCAATGGCTGAAAAACGAAGATAATAACAGGTCCTGACTTCTTCCATTTTTTTGATTTTCAAGTCAGTATTCCGGGTCATATTAATGCCCTGAATTCTGTCAGTAGCTCCGGTTTTAATATTTCTTGCAATATCAACTATATCACTCACAACTGCGCTTCCGGTCGGCATCTCACCTGCTCCTTTGCCATAATAAAGCGAAGGACCGGTCGCATCCCCTTCCACATAAATAGCATTAAAAACACCATTAACGTTCGATATAAGATAGTCATCAGGTATCATTGTCGGGTGCACTCTTACCTCTACATGACCGCCTGCCTGTTTTGCGATAGCCAGCAGTTTTATTCTGAATCCAAATTCCGAAGCAAACTGAATATCCAGAGGTGTTATCTTTGTTATACCTTCAGTGTAAATCTTTTTAAAAGAAAAGGGGATACCAAAAGAAAGTGATGCCAGTATCGCCAGTTTATGAGCAGAATCAACTCCCTCAATGTCAAATGAAGGATCAGCCTCAGCATATCCAAGTGATTGGGCTTCACCCAGTGCTGTCGAAAAATCTACGCCCTCTTCTGTCATTTTTGTCAGAATATAGTTTGCCGTCCCATTAATAATTCCGTAAATATTTCTAATTTTGTTTCCAATAAGCGATTCCCTTACCACCTTGATAATAGGTATGCTTCCTGCCACGGCCGCCTCAAAGCCTATATCAACCCTTTGTCTGCCTGCTTTCGTAAATATATCCTGACCCTCTGATGCGAGGAGCGCCTTGTTCGCGGTGACAACGTGCTTTCCATTTCTGACCGCCCTGAGAGTAATCTCCTTAGCAGGGTGGATGCCTCCGATCAGTTCAACAACTATGTTGATCTCCGGATCATTCAACAGCTGGTCCGCATCACTAATAAGCATACCCTTGGGAAGTTTAATGCCGCGGTTTCTCCCTGTATCAAGATCAGCAATCCTTTTCAGTATTACCGGGAATCCGAGTTTTCTCTCGAACTCTTTACGCTGTCTCAAAAGAATCTTGGCAGTTCCGGCACCTACGGTTCCAAACCCTATGATGCCGACATTTATCGCTGAATTTTTCAAGAGACTACCTCATTACCAATGCATTAATTATTTAACCTGCATTATTTATAAATATCTTGACTTTTATTTAACTAAATATTATGCTTCAAATAATTAGATTTATTCAAGGGTTGCGTGCAGAAAAAAGATTATGCAAAAGGTAAGACTGCAGACAGGAATGACAACCTGCAATAAATAATCAATAGCGGTTTTAAGTTACTTGCTCAGGGCCTTCTTGATTCCCCTCGTGGCCTGTCTTATCCTGTGCTCGTTTTCAACAAGAGCAAACCTGACAAATCCCTCTCCTGCCGGTCCAAAACCAATACCAGGAGAAACAGCCACTTTACCTTCTTTCAAGAGGAATTTTGTGAATTCGAGCGAATCCATTTTTCTGAACAGCTCCGGAATTCGAGCCCAAACAAACATCGTAGCCTTTGGAGGCTCTATAACCCAGCCTGCGCTCTTGAGTCCCTGAATGAGAACATTTCTCCTGTTCTCATAAACCTTAACAATCTCCCGGACACAATCCTGCTCACCTCTCAATGCTATGATACTCGCGATCTGTATCGGCTGGAACATTCCGTAATCAAGATAGCTCTTAATTGTTGTAAGTGCTCCTACAAGTTCTCTGTTGCCACAACAGAAACCGACTCTCCACCCCGCCATTGAATAACTCTTTGTAAGAGAAAAAAACTCAACACCAACATCTTTGGCCCCCTTCACCTGTAAGAAACTGGGAGGCTTGTATCCGTCAAAAGTCAGGTCAGCGTATGCAAAATCATGAAGTACAATAATATCGTTCTCCCTGGCAAAATCTACAACTTTCTGAAAGAAATCAAGGTCTGTGCAGGTTGTAGTCGGATTATGAGGAAAGTTTATCAGCAAAACCTTGGGTCTCGGCCATGCAGTTTTAAATTCTTCTTCCATCTTTTGGAAAAAATCGGTGCCCTGCTCAACCGAAATACTTCGAACATCTCCTCCAGCCAGTATAAAACTGTACGGGTGTATTGGATATGCCGGAGCAGGTGTGAGAATTAAGTCACCGGGTTCTACCATTGCATAGGCAAGATGGGACAATCCCTCTTTTGATCCAATTGTAATAACAGCTTCTGTTTCATGATCCAGTTCAACATCAAACCGCCTTTTGTACCATTCACATATCGCAAGCCTTAACTGAGTTATACCTTTTGAAGCCGAATATCTGTGGTTCCTGGGATTTCTTACTGCTTCAACCAGTTTTTCTACTATATGCCCGGGAGTAGGCAGATCAGGGTTTCCCATGCCAAGGTCAATTATATCTTCACCTCTTCGCCTTGCTTCCATTTTAAGCTTGTTGACAATGGCAAAGACATATGGCGGAAGACGTTTTATTCTCTTAAATTCGTACATCATCGCTCCTCAAAAAATAATTGCAATTATTACATATTTGATATCTTTTTTTCCTATTCTACTTTTATAAACTTAAATCGCAAACATCTCACGTGCATTCATAGAGCTCCTTGTTAAAGGAGATGCCGCAACCGCCCTGAATCCGATTTCATGCCCTGCGACCCTGTATTGTTCAAAAACTTCAGGTCTTACATATTCAACTACCGGTATATTCTCCCTGCAGGGTCTAAGATATTGACCAATAGTGAGATAATCACACCCCGCATCCCTTAGATTATTCATTACAGTCAGGACTTCTGTTTCCCGCTCTCCAAGCCCAAGCATGATTCCGGATTTTATTTTCATTCCCGGATATAATTCCTTTGCCTTCTTTAATATATTTATCGACCTTGAATAAACAGCCATCGGCCTGACCCTTGAATAGAGTCGCGGTACTGTTTCAATGTTATGGTTAAATACATCAGGACTGGAATCAAGTATAAGCTCAAGGGCCTCATAGTTTCCTTCAAAATCGGGAGTTAAACACTCTATTTTTACAGGATTTATTTTGTTTTTGACAGCCTTAACAGTTTCAGCAAAATGCGCTGCCCCTCCGTCAGGGAGGTCATCTCTCGTTACTGATGTAATCACCACAAATTCGAGTGCAAGGGCTGCAGATGCCTCTGCTACCCTTTCAGGTTCGAGTGGGTCAGGCGGTAATGGATCTGCAGTTTCAACTGCACAGAAAGAGCAGTTTCGAGTACACCATTCACCGAGGATCATGAAGGTTGCAGTGCTTTGAGAAAAACATTTCCCCTGATTAGGACATCGAGCTTCCTCACATACAGTAGATACTCCATGATCCCTGAGTATCTTCTTAGTCGCATGAGTACCTGTTGATTTTACCTTTATCCATTCCGGATGCCGCATGAATGTAAAAGTAACTGATTGGAAAAGAGTTAGTCAAATTATAAGCTGAGCATTCAGTATACGGGTTATTCATGTTTCATATTCCCCATGAAACCCATCTTTTCTATCCATCGTGGCATCACAAAGAAAAGAACCACCAAGATAATGCCCAGAACAAGAGTTAATCTATTATTAAAAACTACTACTGATCCGAAATAGTTGTAAACAAAAGTGATTGGTATCATTCCCAATAATGTCGCGATCGAAAATTTCTTAAGCGACATCTTTGTAAGTCCAGCTCCATAACTTACAATATCAAATGAAACAACAGGAAGAAGTCTTGATAAAAACACAATCTTGGTTAAAACCTTATCAGAACATCTCTCGCAAAAATTAATATGTCCTTTCAGGAACCGCTCCAGGAATTCACGCCCAATATAACGGGCAATAAGAAAGCTTATGACTGCGCCAGCCAACGCACCTATAACTGAATATAAAGTCCCAAAGAACGGCCCGAAAAAAGCCCCTGCTGCAATGTCGAGAGGCAAACTGGGAACAGGGCTTACGACTATTGCAAACGCCATAATAACAATGTAAATAAGTGGCGCAAATAGACCGGCAGACGCAAGCCATTCCTGAATTTGCACAGGATTGAAGTAAGATGATAAATCCCATAACAGTTCCAAACAGATGATTGCTATAACCAAAGCAATCAACAATATGCCTTTTACAAGGATTATCTTATTCATGATAGATAAGGTATCTTGACAAAGTTACTCTCTATATACATCAATATAGTCTATATACGAAATAGCGCTTTCTCCTGTATTATCGGAATCATTCATGATCGCAAGGCTGGCGACTGAAGGCGGGTCCTCTCTAAATGCTTTATGGTAATCTTCGATTATATCAATTTCCTGCTCAATCCATTTCCCGGCATTTACCTCGCCGGATTGTAAAATAATCATCTTAGCCTTGCTCGCATAAGTGTTTGAGAGTATCTGCTCTTCATGACTTTTATTTGCCCATATATAGTTCAGACTGCTATGTGGAGGATATTCTCCGTATATAGTCTTCGCAGCACCGTATTTGAGTCTCTGTCCGAATGACGCATTCGCAGGATCGTACTTAAATAATATATAAACCCTGATCG
Organism: uncultured Nitrospiraceae bacterium; assembly: GCA_964410825.1. Lineage (GTDB taxonomy): Bacteria > Nitrospirota > Thermodesulfovibrionia > UBA6902 > UBA6902 > CAZVHL01. Next base: position 3,895 of record CAYPIT010000092.1, on the reverse strand, counting down.
GGTAATCATCACCTGCCTTTTTTTTCGCATCTCCCTTATTAAATACATTACTTATTTTCCAGCGCCATCTGATTTTTGGATATTCATAAACACGGATCTCTTTATTAAAAATTATCCCCGATGCTGATGCATTGCTCACAGCCTTGAGATAAGCGAAACCTACATCCTCCTCCACTGAGTAGATCGTGTGTTGCTTGATTTTTTTAAAATGAAAAGGCTCCCACTCATCAAGATTGTTGAATTCTTCATGTAAAAAAATATCCGGTTCCTGCGCCAAGACCCCTGAAACAGATATGATCGATAAAAATATAATTATTATTATTTTGCAATACATTACCGCCCCATACTTCACTAATTACGACAACCATTTACACACCTCGTAGGTGTGCACACCTACAAGGTGTGTAAATCGCTAATTATTCAAATTCCAGTCATAGTAGAGATAGTCAATCTTTATACTGTTGCCTGACTTTTCGATGTACTCTTTTTTATCATCATCAAGGATATGTCTCCGTATGATATTAAGTATCCCCTCGCGTCCTCCAAAATCGCTCTTATACCATTTGAAAATCTGGGATATCAGCATCCTGTTTTCCTCGGGAATAATTATAACCTCAGAACTGTTTATAAAATTCCTGGTGGCAAGTTCCAGTTCATTCTCTATCCCTTCAGGACTATAGTATTTTATAGGAGCGCATGAGCGTGAGCCGCATACTAATGCAAAATGAATCCTCGGGTCATGATTATTAAGTGAAAATATCCTTTTCGGATTAAAAGGCCCAAATTGTTTCCACGGACGGTCAGGCTTAAACCTGTTTGCCCGGAGGACGCCGTGTTCTATGTCGTCTGCCGAAAACAGGTGGCCGCCAATAAGATACTTCATTCTTATAAAAAACCCTCCAACTTCTTTTACCGATTCTTTAACCTCTCCCGCAATTATCCCATCGACAACAATAGTGTTATAGAGGTTTATCCAGAAGGATAGTTTATCGCGATCTTCATGCAGGACATACAGGTCAAATTCCCTGAGACGTGCTGATATTTCCCTGTAGTTTCGGTATTCATCGGAAGTCCTTATTAAGTCGTAATTAACAGTCCCCTCCTCCGTATAATATTTGACTTTAAGCGTCTTTATTGCCCGAAGCATTTCCTGGGAAATCTCAATTCCGGATAAGTCCGATGTTCCGACTTCGGTATTCAGAATCTTATCTTTTCGCAAAACAGTCTTTACTGTATCAGTTCCTGTCTTTCCAGCCTTAATGTAGTTCTCATAAGCGGTGTCTATGAACAGCGCCGCAGTCCATGAAAATTCTTTTGTACCATAAGCCCTTCCATCAAAAGAATCATAATATTCAGAAAATCCGAAACGCATCGGAAGCTCAAGTATGTCACGTGCAAGTGAATCAGCCTTCTGATTGAAACCGTATCTCCTGAGTCCCTGCATAAGCATCCAGTTTATATTTATCCATACAGGTCCACGCCAGTAGTTTTCCCTCTTGAAGCCTTCCTTTTGAGAATCATAGCTGGGAATCGTAAAACAGTTTCCCTGATGAAGCGCACAGAAACTTACTGAATTCAGGTATTGATAAATCCTTCCCGCCTGTCTGGATGATGCCGCCCCGCCAAAAAGAGGCATAAAACCTGATGCTGTTTCCAGTTCAAGCAGTTTGCCTGATCTGATATCAAGGGCGTCAAACATCCCGTGCTTATCATGATACAGTTTCTTTCTAATAGCTCCTGATGTCATTTCATACCATTGTTCGATTTCCTGATATGGAATATTCAGGATATCACTGATCTTAATCAATGCTTCATTAGAAGCACAGAGTATCGCATTGAATAGCGGCCCGCAGACCATAAATGGACACTCTTTCTCAATTTCCTCTTCATCGTATTTCAATGTCTTGAACAATTCCATGAGATAGACAAAATAATCGTAATGTTTCCCGGCCGGTCTCATGCTCTCTGACACTCCGCTCCCGGTGTCCTTTCTCTCATAATCCGGAAGCTTTATATTTGAGAGATCAATCCTACTTAAAACAATATCCCAAGCAGGAGAGTTGTCCATACCTGATTCCCAGGGATGCCTCATATAAATGAGTCCGATATCATTAAAGTTTCTCTCTCTGTAAAGATATCTATGAAAAGAAAGCAGCCCGGGATATACCCAGCGCATAAAGTCTCTGGCCTTTTCCTTATTTTCTGCATTTTCATAAATCTTAAGTACAACAACAGCATGAATTGGTGGCATCGTAATACCGGACGTTAAGTAATTTTGAGGAGCATTGGGTGAAAGCTTTGTCTGCCAGAAGTCCGGCTCAGGGAAGTATTTTCCTAACCTTTTTTTATTAAAAACAATCTGCGGCAACATACCGTTTTTCCACTGGGCATTAAAGAGACTTGTTAATTCTGCTATAGCTCTATTAGTGTCATAATGTGAATACCCGATCGCAACAAAGCCCGAGTCCCAGTTCCACTGATGAGGATAAAGTGATAAGGAAGGAACAGTATATGAGCCTGACCAGTTATGATTGAGGATTGATTCTGCTTTTTTAACGTATTTTCTGACTGTGTCAGACATTCTACTTAATTAATACTTAACAACACGCTCCGCCGCCCTCTCCGTCACCCTTATGTTTTTCTGATGCCGGAGCACAGTCAAATGGTCCGTAATGAACAGATCTATCGCCCATAACTTTAAAGTGATTTGAATATCTGGTGCCATTCAACATGGATGCGGTGTTTCCGCATACCAGCATCGGTTTGTGAGAAATGAACCTGTGATGATCATCGAGTTCAAATGCATGTGAATAACCGGGGATAGTCGTATTGTATACAGCTACCTGACCATAGTCTTCACAAATATCTTCAAGATCATTCAGTTTAAATGCACGCACCGTTACAGAGTAAAAATCTACCATACCAACCCTGACTTCAATTTTAGGATTCCCAAGTTTAATTTTATTTTTTGTGACTACCCTGTAATCCGGACATCCTATCTCTCTCATCAACCTGCGAAAATCTTCGATATACATCGCACCCCCGAGGCATTCGCTATGAAGCAGCGGATCATTCTGGAGGTTCTCGGGAACTCTGCGTCCAGCAAACACATCAGAAAAATAAAGCTCACCCCCCGGTTTTAATACCCTGAATATTTCTGAAAATACAGCTTTCTTGTCTATCGAAAGATTTATAACACAGTTTGATATCACGACATCAATAGAATTATCCTTTATGCCTATTTCTTTCAGATCCTCAATATATCCTTTCCTGAATTCTACATTTGCTTCTTGATAGCCAAATTTTTGCATTTGAGGTGCAAGATGTTTTTGTGCAATCTTTATCTGCTCATCTGTCATATCAACACCGATGGCATAACCATCCGGTCCCGTCAACCTTGAAGCAATAAAGACATCTCTACCAGTACCGCATCCAATATCCAGCACAGTACATCCCTCAAGAGCAGGCGGAATAGGCGAACCACATCCATAGAACCTGGTCAGAACTTCATTGTCAATATCTTTTTCTATATCTCGAACCATCGGGTGCAATAACTCATCACTGCAACAGCAGGTTCTGGTCTTAAGGTTGATTTTTCCATTGAGAAGATTGCCATAGTATTTCTTTACATGATCTGTTTTTTCTGATATGTTTTTCATTTACACCCTCCTGAATATGACCTTAGTCTCTTAACTTCTGTTTCTGATTCCATCGATTATACACTAATATCTATTGAGCCTCCAGTCATATTCCTGATATTCAGTTTTAACACTATCGGCATTTTCCTTGATAAAATCACTTTTTTCTACATCATATAAGTAGGGAACTATAGCCTTTAACAAATCCCCATGATTCTTTGCAAAGTATCCGCGCTACCATTTGTATATGTATTGAT
>CAYPIT010000091.1:0-9759 GCA_964410825.1 uncultured Nitrospiraceae bacterium | reverse complement strand
GAGCAAATCGAGAGCAGACAAAGACAGATATAAAGAAAATATCCAAATTTCAATAAACTTCTGCTTTTATTTTTTCTTTCACGCCTGTTCATGTCAGCCTCTCCACTACACGGAGCTTGGCGCTCCTGGATGAAGGGTTAAACTTCTTTTCTTCCCGGCTGGGCGTCAGAGGCTTTTTTGTGATAATCCTGAATAAGCCCTCCTTTGCCAGCTTTTTAAATGCGTTTTTTACTATCCTGTCTTCAAGTGAATGGTATGAAATAACACAAATCCTTCCTTGCTCCTCAAGAATACCCGCTCCGGATTTCAATACTGACGAGAGTTCCTTAAGTTCTTTATTTACAACGATCCTGAGAGCCTGAAATGTCCTTGTTGCAGGATGAATCCTGCCCCCTTTGCCAATCGACTTCTCAATTATTGCAGCAAGTTCATTACACGAATCAACCGGCTTTCTCTGGCGGGCCCAGACGATTGCCCTCGCTATCCTTCTGCTCCGCCTTTCTTCCCCATACTCCCAGATAATATTCGCCAGATCCTTCTCGGAATATTTATTAATAATTTCTTTTGCTGTCAGTTTCTGTCTTCTGTCCATCCTCATGTCCAATGCATCCTCACTCATAAAACTGAAGCCCCTGTTCTCTGATTTCAAATGAAGCATGGAAACACCGAGATCGAGCAGAATGCCGTCCACTTTTTCATAACCCAGTTTGCTGGCCACAGAAGAGATGTTTGAAAAACTGTCTCTAATAAGAGAAACATTGCTGTAATCCCTGAAATATTCCCGGGACCTTTCGATTGCCGCGTCATCTCTGTCTATGCCGATTAATACACTTTCATTTGCTTTATCGAGGATACCCATGGAGTGACCACCAAGACCTACAGTTGCGTCAATATATATACCGTTTTCCTTTATGTTCATATTTTCCAGTACTTCATCCCGCATAACAGGAACATGATTGACTTTCATGCACCGCACTGCTGAATTAATCGGGATCTATAAACCAAGATTGGTAAATTCCTCCTTAAAGGCTTTCTTGTCAATCTTTGCCGGATCTGCTACACCCTCTAACTGATTCTTTTCCCAGATCTCAATTCTGTTACCAAGGCCCAATAGTACGACTTCACTGTTCAGACCTGCATCAACTCTTAGTGCAGGTGCAACAAGCACCCTGCCCTGCCTGTCAATTTCACTTCCAACCGCAGATCCGATGACCCTCCGCATAAAATACTTGACCGCATCAGATGTCTGCGGCAGACGATTCACTTTATCAATCAGTTTTTCCCACTCATCTACTTGATATGCACAGAGACATTTATCAAAGACTTCATTTGTTAAGATTAATTTTGAGGAATGACTGGAAGACAGGATCTCCCGGAATGGAGCCGGGATTATCAACCTGCCCTTTACATCTAAAGATTTATAATGCTTTCCAGAGAAATCTGGCATCTTCCCTCCACTTTATACCACTTTCTACCACCACCTAAAGTATAGAAACGTAGAGAAATCTTGTCAAGGGAAAAATGACTATTTCCAATATGCCCCATATATAGTGGTTTTCAATATCAAAATGGCTATATATGGTTATACATCACAGATGTGTTGATATATTGCGGTACAGATTTCTGAATTTCAATATGGCAGGCATGGTATGCGAAATTCATTAGCCATGGTCATCTGCAAATTTACCTCAACTTGCACCAGCCATATTCATTCATGTATTCTGGAGTTAATGATTGATCCTGTAGAAAGATTTCTGAACTACCTGACTGTTGAAAAAGGGCTTGCTGCGAATACCTTAGAAGCGTACAAAAGGGATATCCTGAAATTTAAGACCCACCTTGATAATACTGGCAAACTCATAACCTGTTTTGAGAGAAGTGATCTTGTATTTTTTATAAACATTCTTCGTGATTCCGGACAACAGGCCACTACACTGGCAAGGTATATATCGACTATCCGTGGACTTTGCAGGTTTTTCCTTATGGAAGGCATTATGGAGGAGGACCCAGTTGAAAATCTGTCAACCCCAAAAGGATGGAAACGCATACCCAGAATCATCGGGATTGATGAAGTATCCGAACTGCTCAGGAAACCTGAAGGCAAGGAACTGTCTTTACGCGACAGGGCAATTCTTGAGATTATTTATTCTTCCGGTTTAAGAGTAAGCGAAGTGATTAATATCAGATTGCAGGATATTAATTTTGAAGCGGGGTTTATCACTGTCAGAGGCAAGGGTTCCAAAGAGCGTGTTGTACCGATAAATGAAAAGACATTAATCACCATTAAAAAATATCTGGAAGAATCAAGGCCTGGTTTTTTAAAAAAGAAAACCAGTGCATTTCTTTTTCTTGCAAAAGGAGGTAATCCACTTTCAAGACAGCGGTTATGGCAGCTTGTTAAACAATACTCATCTGGTCTGTCAATCAAAATATCTCCCCATACTCTAAGGCATTGTTTTGCGAGTCACCTGCTTGACGGTGGTGCAGACTTGAGAGCATTACAGAAAATGCTCGGCCACACCGATATTTCTACAACACAGATTTACACAAAAGTCACTCCCGAAAGGTTGAAGAAAGTCCACAAACAGCATCATCCAAGAGGGTGACCCCTAAAAAATAAAGTTATACCAACAGATTCATTACAGGGGGTGACCTTAGGTTTTACTTGTCAAGAAACACTATCAAGGCTATAATGTCTCAAGTACACTTTGCATCTTGCAATGTTATCCTATACAATGCTTTTTGAATGTTTGATACCGGGGGGTTAATGTATGTTAAAGAAAGTCCAAAAGAACAAGCTTTACCACCGCTGCAAGTCTTCTGACCTGCCATTTAAATCAACTTCAGATATTGCGCTTTTGACTGAAACTATCGGCCAGAAGAGGGCACTTAGTTCGCTTGATTTTGGATTGGGGATCAACAGCCACGGATTTAATATATATATACTTGGTGAAAGTGGAACAGGCAAGCTGACTACCATAAAAAAAATACTTCATGAAAAAGCCAAACAAGAGCCGGTACCGGCTGACTGGTGTTATATTTATAATTTTCCAAACCCTGATGCACCCCGGGCCCTGAGCCTGCCCCCTGGCACCGGTCTGACATTTCAGAAAGACATGGACGAAATGATTGCAGCCCTTAGGGAGGAAATCCCAAAAATCTTTACATCTAAGGAATACGAAAAAAAGCGCACCGAAATTCTCGAAAACTTTCAGAACAAGCAGAAAAAATATTTCTCTGACCTTGAAATTAGTGCAAAGGAAAAAGATTTTACGTTGCGCAAGACTGTCAGCGGACTTATACTCGTCCCTGTGAAAAAAACCGGTGAACCATTAAGCGAAGAAGAATATGACAATTTTGATCCTCGTGTTAAGAAAAAGGTTGAGAAGATCGGCAGGGAACTCCAGGAAAAACTCGACGATGTTATAAGGATCGCGAGAGAAGAAGAAAAAAAGATAAAGGACATGATGGTTCAGCTTGAACGTCAGGCAACTATGTCTTCGATCGAGCACAGAATTAATGAAATAAAGAATAAACACCAGGGTAATGACAAGGTGCTGAGCTATCTGGATGAAGTTAAAGAAGATATACTTGAACATCTCACGGATTTTAAACCACAGGAGGAACAGGCGCCACAAATGCCTTTTATGAAACCTCCAAAATCAGAACCTTCCTTCAATAAGTATTCTGTTAACGTTTTTGTAAATAACCGTGACTCAAAGGGCGCACCGGTTGTTATAGAAAACAATCCTACATATTACAATCTTTTTGGCAGAGTTGAACACAAGTTACAGTACGGAGTCGCAATGACTGACTTCACAATGATTAAGCCCGGCTCACTTCAGTTAGCTAACGGCGGATATCTGGTCATAGATGCTATGGAACTTCTAAAAAATATTTTTTCCTACGACGCCCTGAAAAGAACAATAAAAGACAGGGAAATAAAAAATGAGGATGTTTGGGAACAGTACCGTCTGATGACAACAACCACATTGCGGCCACAGGCGATCCCTTTTAACGTAAAAATCATACTGACCGGAAACCCTCGTCTTTATTATCTGCTTTATAGTCTTGATGAAGAATACAGAGAATTATTTAAAGTTAAGGCCGATTATGAAAACCGGATGGCAAGAAATACCAAAAACATGCTCAAATACTCCAGTTTTATCAGTACGAAATGCGATGAACTGGGCCTCCGGCCTTTTAAACGCGATGCTGTTGCAAGAGTAATTGAACATAGTTCAAGACTGGCCGAACACCAGAATAAACTCTCTGCAAAATTCAGTGAGATAGCGGATGTACTCAGAGAAGCTGACTACTGGTCTCGATTAAATAAAAACGGTAATGTAACTGTCAGTGATGTTGAAAAGGCTTTAGACGAAAGAACTTATCGCTGTAATAAAGTCGAGAAAAAAATCCTTGAAGCAACTAAAGAAGGCACTATTCTGATTGATACTGATGGAGAAGTAGTCGGACAGATCAACGGACTGTCAGTAATCGACCTTGGTGACTACAGGTTCGGAATTCCTTCAAGAATCACCGCAAAGACCTATGCCGGCAGGGCAGGTATCGTTAATATTGAGAGAGAGACAAAAATGAGCGGAAAAATACACGAAAAAGCGATATTGATTCTTACCGCCTATCTCGGCGGGAAATTTGCGATTAACCGGACCCTGAGCCTTACAGCTTCTTTAACATTTGAGCAACTGTATGGAGGAGTCGAAGGAGACAGCGCTACCTGTGCAGAAGTATATGCACTACTAAGCAGTCTGTCGGGTATCCCCCTTAAGCAGTCTTATGCGATTACAGGTTCGATGAATCAGCACGGAGAAGTTCAGCCTATCGGAGGGGTAAATGAAAAGATAGAAGGATTCTATGAGTTATGCAAACTTTCCGGTCTGAACGGTCAGCACGGAGTTATTATTCCAAAACGAAACCTTATTCACCTTATGCTGAAAAACGAAGTAGTTGAATCGGTTGCAAGCGGGAAATTTTATATATATTCCATTGACAATATAGAGGATGGAATAGAGATCCTTACCGGCATAAAACCGGGAAAGATCAAGCCTGATCTAACTTATCCTAAAGGCACATTTAATTTTCTTGTTGCCAAACAACTGGAAGAGTTTTCCAGTGTTTTAAAGGGAGACAAAGAATCTGAAAATAATACTGGCGCCAAAAACAAGAAAAACAACAACAACGATAAAGATGATAAGTCCTGTCAGCCGTCATACCGTACTTGATCCGCTATCCAAGAAGATTCTGATCAGGGGTGTCAACTGGATTGGCGATGCGGTCCTCACAATACCTGCAATTAAATCCATAAGGAAGGCTTTCCCTGATGCTTATATATCCCTCCTGGTGAAACCATGGGTCTCCGATATCTTTAAAGAAAGCAAAGATATCAACGAGATCATTCTCTATAGTGATGAATTCAAAGGCCTGAAAGGTAAACTCCGACTTGCAAAAAAGTTGCGACTTAAAAAATTTGACAGTTCCATACTTTTGCAAAACGCCTTTGATGCAGCATTGATAACGTGGCTTGCAAGGATACCGAAAAAAATCGGATACATCACAGATTTTCGCAGCCTTTTGCTTACAAAAGCGTTACCTGTAAAGGACGACATACTCTCACAGCATCAGGTGTATTATTATTTGAATATAGTCAATTCTGTAGGAATTGAGACTGCCGAAATTCAGCCCTATCTTTATTTGACGAATGATGAAAGACAGTGGGCAAGGGAACACCTCCACGCTTTAACAGAGGGGCACCAGCCTCTTATAGGCATAAACCCCGGAGCAACTTACGGGTCTTCAAAAAGATGGCCGCCTGAGAGATATGCTGACTTAATTCTAACGATAATAGACGAATTAAATGGAAGAGTTGTTATATTCGGCAGCCCATCAGAGACCGAAATCGCATACTCTATAATGTCACTGATAAAGGCAAAGCTTAAGGAGAAAGGGTTGCAGACATTTGATATTGAATCATTTATTTTAAACATGTCAGGGAAAACCAGCCTGAGAGAGCTTGCCGCATTAATATCCCAATGCAATGCATTTATAACCAACGATTCTGGTCCCATGCATATCGCTTCTGCACTGTTAGTGCCGATTGTGGCTATATTCGGCTCTACGAACAAAACAACTACCGGTCCGTTTGGACAGGGACACAAGGTTATTTCTAAAAATCTTCGATGTGCCCCGTGTATGAAAAGAGAATGCCCGGATTTACACCTTAAATGCATGACAGATATAACCTCTGATGATGTTTTTAACGGACTCAAAGAAGTCCTTCCCCGCGGAAGGGCCATATTTCTTGACAAGGACGGAACATTAATCGAAGACAGGAATTATCTGAACAGCTTTAAAGACATGGTAATTTTTCCGAATGCCAAAGAAAGTCTTCATAAATTGATAAAACAGGGATTCAAACTAATTGGTATAACAAACCAGTCTGGAATTGCCAGAAAGATCGTTGACAAGGATTTTGTGATAAAGTCCAATACATATCTTAAAGATAAATTGGGTATTGATGATTTCTACTACTGCCCTCACCATCCTGATGAACATTGCCCCTGCAGAAAACCCGGGCTGATGTTTGCACTTATGGCAAGGATTAAGCACAGCGTAAATCTGGAAACATCATATGTCATAGGAGATAAAGAATCTGACATAATGTTTGCTCATAACATAAACGCCACAGGAATTTTGCTGGCATCCCATCCTGAGAATACCCTTGCTTCTTACATTGCAAAAGACCTGAGAGATGCTGCTGATTGGATACTGGAAAGAGAGAGCCGGAGCAGCAGAACCTGATTGCAGGCTGTTTAATGACAGGCTTGAAATAGCTCTGATATTAATTAAAGGCTTCTGAAAAAATTTATATATTGCAGTGATGGGTCTGTAACTTCAATTCCCATGCTTTTTGTCAAACCGTGAGGAGGAGTTCTGTAGGACCACTTGAGCCTACAGTTAAGGTTCAGCATTTCACCTGATGGAGGGGAAAACTCCAGCGTAAACGCAAAGCCCTGTCCTGACTGATTTAAAGGTATTAATGGCGAAACTAATAAATAAATATCATCTTCGGTAATATTTTCTATATAACCGGGATAACTTTTATCGCCCAGGATGAGCCTGGCCTTAAAAGTAACTATCTTTTTTGTCCCGGGATTCAAGGTTTCGACAACCTTTTCTTTTTTATTAAGTTTATCCCTTTGTATTTTCATTAATCTTATAGTATCTTTTATCATGCAAGTCAACTTAAAAAAATTAATAATGAAATTTAAATAAAATAATTTGCTTTTTATTAATAATCTGTTAAAATTAAGTTTCCACTAAGGCTTTTACCTGTACCCATATTTATTCCCTCTAAGCAAAAACCATTGATTTTTTTCAGTATCATTAGAAGAATAGTTCAGACCGGCCTGGTTACCGCTTTATGTTATAATTCCAAATATTTTAAATGGAGTCTTTGTGAAACGTTTCGACAATGTTATTAGTCTTATAGGAAACACCCCTCTTGTAAAACTCAACCGTATAACCGGGCCTGAAGATGCAGAGATATGGGCAAAGCTGGAAGGCCTTAATCCAGGAGGCTCCGTAAAAGACAGGATCGCTTTTGCGATGATAGAGGCTGCCGAGAAGGAAGGGCGCTTAAAACCTGGTGGTACAATCATTGAGCCAACAAGTGGTAATACAGGTATCGGACTCGCACTTATTGCTGCTGTGAAAGATTACAGGCTGATTCTTGTTATGCCGGACACTATGTCTCGGGAAAGGATACAGACATTCAGGGCGTTTGGCGCTGAGCCTGTCATTACGCCGGGTGCAAATGGAATGCTGGGCTCGGTTGAAGAGGCTGAGATTACTTTAAAAAAGAACCCTGACTATTTTATGCCCTTACAATTTGAAAATCCTGCAAATCCGGAGATTCACAGAAAGACGACTGCTGTAGAAATCATTGATGCCATTGGTGCCGATATAGACTGTTTTGTTGCCGGTGTCGGTACAGGAGGAACAATTACTGGTGTAGGAGAAGTCCTCAGGTCTCACAAGCCTGATATACTCATCACAGCGGTAGAACCTGCATCATCTCCTGTGTTATCAGGAGGGAATCCCGGCCCGCATAAAATAGCCGGTATAGGAGCCGGTTTTTATCCCGGAGTCCTTAACACCAAGATTTTTGATGAAGTCGTGACTGTAACTGACGAAGATGCAACTGTAATGTCACGCCGATTAGCTAAGAAAGAAGGCATATTCGCAGGTATTTCTTCTGGCGCAGCTGTATGGGCAGCCCTCAGGGCAGCAAAAAAACTCGGGAAAGAAAAGAGAGTTGTAGTCATATTTCCTGATCGCGGAGACAGGTATTTAAGTACAGGTCTGTTTAATTCCTGATTAGCGTTTTGCAGTAAACCACGTGCCATATCTTTTTTATTCTGCTTTTTTCGTCAGATCCATGTCCTGGGAAAACCCCTTTAACCTTGTAACAACGCTAAATAATTGGATAAATAATGCCGATAAAAATAGATATTAATCAAAGTGAGGACATTTTGGACTTAAAAACTTATCGCAGGAGAAGTAAGACAAAATGAAAAAACAGATGGAAAGAAATATTTTTCAGGCACAAACAGCAGAACGTCCTGTAAGGAAACCTGTTCAGTTTCCCATGCATCTAATTATAGGTGACAAGAGATACGCCGGCAATATAATAAATATATCTACGACTGGTGTCGCAATGTATGTGAACACCCATTTCCCTGAAAAAACTATAGATTGTAAAAAAGGAGAAATCCTTACACTTGAGTTACAACCTCCACTTGGAAAATTAATAAAATTAAAGTGCCAGATCAAATGGCTCCGCTTTCAGCATTATTCGGAAGGCCTTACAACCAGCATGGGAATGGAAATTATAGATGCGCCAGCAGATTTCATAAACCTGTTCAACAGTTTAAATTAACACAACATATTATTACCGCAGTTTACTTACCCGCTTGATCTTTGATCGAGATTAATTCTACTTCAAAAATCAAGGTCGAATATGGGCCAATATCACGTCCTGCACCACGCTCACCATAGGCAAGATACGAAGGTATATAGAGTTGCCACTTTGCCCCTTCCTGCATAAGCTGCAAGGCTTCTGTCCAGCCACGAATTACACCGTCTACTTTAAGAGAGGCGGGCTGCCCGCGACGATATGAGCTATCAAACTCTGTTCCATTTATTAATGTACCACGATAATTAACGGTTACTGTGTCGGTCGATTTCGGGAGCTTGCCAGCACCTTTTTTGATTACTTTGTATTGCAGGCCGCTCGGCAAAGTGATCACTGCATCTTTTTTCCTGTTTTCAGCGAGAAATGCTTCGCCTTCCTGTTTGTTTTTTTCACTAAGCTCTTTAATTTGAGCAATCTGTTTTTGTTTCATCTCATTCTCGAATGCGGTCATAGTATCGCGGTATTCCTGCTCGGTAATCAGAGTTTTACCGTCTGATAATGAATCCCAGATCCCCTGCGCAACAATTTCCGGATTAAGTTCCAGGGACTGTCTTTTTAAATTATTGCCAATATTCATTCCTATTGCATAACTTAATTTATCTTTCTCGGTCTTCAAAACAGTATCCTCTTCAGCAAATCCGAGATTAACTATTAGAAAAATGCCCAGCAGCATGATTAATGATTTCATATATCCTCCTGAAGTAAAAAATATTAATGAATTATTTAATGATAATTATCGTATTTATTCTGAAGTTTATATTAAT
>CAYPIT010000090.1:0-9819 GCA_964410825.1 uncultured Nitrospiraceae bacterium | reverse complement strand
GGGCAATATTCACTATCCTTCAGAATACCCTGAATTCACAGAAAACAATCTTGCTGACCACAATAATGCAACCTACGGACTTGCAAGATATTTTATTTCTATTGTATCTCTGGCCACTACCTTTCTGCCTGTATCTAAAATGAATGCAATCCGGTTTACAAAAAAGTAGTTCTTTGTATTTTGTTTTTTTGCTTCAGTTTTAATTTTAAGTGTATGAATATATTACCACTATTGTTGATCACATTAACTTGAAGGTGCAACCTCAATGGAGAGAAGAGCTTTCGAACGAATGTTATCTAATATCAAAGTTAAATTTTCCTGCTGTCATATCGATTATGACGGAGTTGTGACAAATCTCTCGGAAAATGGCATCTTTATCAGCACAAGCGGCATGAACTTCCCCTTTGAATCAAAGCTTGAGATACTAATGCCTACCGGTCACAGGGTACTGAAAATACCTGTTGAGGTAACCAGGATGATTAAGTCTGCCGATTTATACGACTGCATAGGTGTCAGACTAATCAATCCTTCTCAAGACTATCTGAAGTTCGTTAGCAACCTCAATTCCTCTTCCTGAAATACCTTCCCCAGGGTCACAAAATAACGTATTCCGTCAGATTAATTAATTTCTAATCCCAATAACTATCAAGTTGTATTATTTTCTCTATATTTCGTACAATTAGTACATATTACAAATTCTATAAGTGGTTTAATATGGATAAAAGACACATTTTTGAAAATGATTTATCTGAAATAAAAAATCTCCACGAAGATCTCGTGATCAAGTTAATGGAAAAAATCTTAAATGAAGATGAGACGATTTGCAAATGTCAACTCTGCATTGAAGATATTTATGCACTTTCTCTTAATTCTCTCAAGCCATTGTACGTACAAAGCACATTTAGAGAGAGGACCTATAAAGATTATGATTTAACCGGCGTACTCGATAGGGAAAAAGCCAAGACCGTCATTCGTGATGCAGCCAGAAAAGTTGCTAAAAACCCCCATCATTAGTACTGTTATTATCTGCATGTCTCCTTTTTCGAAATGCTGCCGTATGCTAAAATAGAACGATTCCAATATATCTCACATTTCATATCCAAATAGGACCAAATTAATGATTAACGACATAAGACAGTTCAAAAGGTTCGAGACCCTTCTCATAGTAGATATCCACCCGCACTCAGAACCTTCCAACTTTTATTTTGGTATAACAAAAAATATATCGTTTGAAGGGTTTATGTTTGAGTCGCAAAATTTCAATCTCAAACCAGGGGACATCCTTGAATTTAAATTAAAACACCCTAAGAAAGATTTATCTCTTACTGCAGTTGGAGAAATTATATGGGTGGAAAAAACAAAGTACGAATATCTGGCTGGAGTCAAGTATCGCATAATAAATGAGGAGATAAAGAGAAAGATATTGGCATTAGTTTCTGCTGAACAAGACATCGCCACTGAACAGGACAGCAGTAAAGAAGACTTTGAAATCATTAGATCAGAAACGGTCGTCAATAGTGTTCTGAAAGAGCAACCTGATACCCGGGACCAGAGCAAAATTTCTGAGGCTATCAGCCGATCAGTACACGATATCGAATCTGAAAAACCACCAACTATATCATCATCAGGCTTGACGGGTGCACCCGCTGCCGGCAGGTCTCCTGATAACCGGCGGAAAGATGAAACTGAGAGAACTCCATCAATACTGGATGTTTGGGATCATGATAATAACATACCGAAACAGCAGAGGAAAAGCTGGGTCCGTAAGACTATTGTACTGATCGCTACCATCACAGTAGTAGCTTCACTGTCATTTGGTGTATGGAAATACAGAGGGAATATTGATCTCTCCGTACCCTCTGCGAGGAATGACACAGCAGTTGAAGATATTGAGTATGATCCCGAAATCAATATGCTTGCGCTGCAAGACTTGCACGATTCCTCATTACCTGACATATCTGAAAAAAACAGCTCGTTATCAGAATTGGAAGAGATTGTGGAAACAGAGCCACCTCGTGAAGAACAAAGTCCCTCACTTAATGTTGAAAATACATTAATAACTCTCAATAATGACAGTGAACAGAAAAGTCGCCCCACTAATATATCACCTCAAATTGACAAACAGGAACCCAGGTATAGAGATACCGATACCTCAACTATTACAGAAGATGATAATGAGCTTATTCCGGTTCTCTCGCAGCCAGCAAAGAAAACAGATACCGATCAGACAGCAAAAACTGAAAGCATAATTTCTGAGTCGGAAGAGCCCAAGATTGAGCGTCTAACCAAGACATTTCAACAATCTGAGCCTGAGAAATTAATTGACAGGATCCCGAAGGAGCGTGAAGCAGAGATTTCCACACAGTCAGATGATGTAATGATAGCAGATCAGAAAGATAACATTGTGGATTATGAGGAAACCATTGACAGCATTCCAGGCAATGTAAAAAATGCTCAGGCAACTCAAATACCGGAGAAAACCGATCAAGAACCTGAAGGGGAAAAACAGGGTGAAGATGTGAACAGAGCAAGAATTATAAAATATTCCGCGGAACCCAGGAAATATTTTCTTCAGGTTGGAGCATGGAAAAATCCAGACCTTGCAAAGAAAACATTGTCGCAACTCCATAGAGATTATGCCGAAGCCTACAGTTTTTTAAAGGACAATTTTCAGATAATTATAATACCTAACATACTGACTAAAGAACGGGCAAATGCCTTGTCAAAAGAAATAGAGAACAAGTTCGATCTTAAACCACTCATTGCCGTAATGCATAAAGAGACAGAAATCAGCAGTGAGATGGCAAGCACAGAAATTTCAGAGATGAAAATCGTTGACAGAGACTCAACCAGCACTGATTTAAAAGCAAATTCACAGGAATTTTATGCTGGAAAAGTTGCTGAACCTGTGACAAAGGCTAAACCGGCCAATACAAATGAAATAAAAATCGCCTTGGTAATAAAGAAATCTTATGAGGATTTATTTGATGACAATTCGAATAACTGGGATATATTCGATCTCGAAGAGGCTTCTGCCAGAATCGAAAATGGTTTTTATCAGATAGAAAATAAAAAGGATGAGGGCAAGCTTATCATCCTTCATTACCATAAATTCCCCCATAATTCATACTTTGAAATTGAAACTTCTATTAAATCAACCAGTATTGCTGATAATAATTTCTATGGATTTGTGTTTGGTGCCAGGGATGCACTTGATAATTATTCTTTCCAAATTAACAATAATGGCCGGTATTCAGTAACAAAGAATCATGGCAGTAGTTCGCAGGAACTCACCGGAGGACAGATTAACAGGCTTCCTTCAGGTAATACCTCATTGGTTTCTTTGAAAATAGCTAAACTGGATAATAATATGTTTTTTTACATAAATGACAATTATGTAACTAAGATTTCAAACTTGACATTTTTCGGGAATAAAATAGGCTTTGTTCTCGAAGGCAGTTCAGTAATAGCAATCGATAGAACACGTTCATATATCAAAACAAAAAAGCAGGTTCACTAAAATATTCCGATCTGTTTTTTTTATGGATAATACGATTGTATGCGTAATATAAACCAATACACGTCAGTGAAAATGAAGATATTGCAAATAGCTTATTGCGGTTATGGTCAATAAATACTTTATAAAATTATCTGTCCTGGAAGTCGTTTTATGTTTCTGCATCCTGTCTTTTTTAGGATGCGCAACTTACAAGAATCAAAAACAGTTAGATACATTTGAAAAGACAACTGACTCCTATCGCCTTGCTATTCGCTGGGGTTATTATGAAATGGCACATAAATTTATAATAATAAAGGATAATGAAAAGCAGGCGCCGGCGTTCGAAAAATTTAAAGATATAAAGGTAACATCATATGAAATACAGAGAATTAATATTTCGGAGAACAAACAGTCGGTTAAGCAAACGGTTGAGATCCAGTACTATCATATAAATCAGATGATCGAAAAAACTCTCATTGACAGGCAGTTATGGGAATATGATGTAACAGAACAAAAATGGTACCTGCAAAGCGGGTTACCTGATTTCAGGTAGCCTTCAACTGCCATTAGTCCACCTGAGAGGAAGCCTTATCCTGAACAATGTACCTTTCCACGGTTTGCTTTCAACGTAAATGAATAGGTTATCAGCATGCAACCGTTTTGTTTAATTGACGCCTTAGCCGCCGATGTGCTATTAATATACCTGACTAAGGCCACAATCGATGAAATGGTCAAACCATCCACAGACTATTGTGGTTTTCTGTCTTTAGAGTGATATGTCTAATGAACTGTTGATACTTTTAGGTGCTGCAACCTTTATAGGATTTCTCCACACACTATTAGGGCCTGATCATTACCTGCCATTTATCGCCATGGCCAAATCGGGTCAGTGGTCCCTGCGTAAAACTTCACTTGTCACCCTGTTCTGTGGTACAGGACATATATTAAGTTCTGTATTGTTAGGGTTTTTGGGAATTACTTTTGGCCTCGCTGTTTCAAAGTTAGAAGCATTTGACTCATTTCGTGGTGACCTGGCGGCCTGGGGGCTTTTGGCTTTTGGGCTGGTTTATTTTATTTGGGGCATTAAGAAGGCCCTAAAAAACAAACCTCATGATCATTTTCATTCTCACTCAGATAGAAATAACCATACACACTCACACGTTCATGCCAGCGAACATCTGCATGTCCATACAGACACACGAAATAAGAAAATCACTCCGTGGGTATTGTTTGTCATATTCTTTCTTGGCCCATGTGAGCCATTAATCCCTCTTCTAATGTATCCAGCAGCAAAGAACAGCCTTTTTGCGCTATCACTGGTTACCGCTACTTTTGGAATTGCAACTATTTTAACTATGCTGGGGGTTGTTTTGACCGCAAGTTACAGCATAAATTTTATGCCTTCATTCAAATTTGAACGGTACACACATGCTATAGCCGGCGTAATAATATCTTTCACCGGAATATCAATTATTTTTTTGGGTCTGTGAACTCTAATATTCATTTCCAGGGGCATTACCAGCCGCACTATTATTTTAATGCATGACTGAAATCGATAAATTAAAGCACCTGCTAAAGCACTGGCTTAACCATAACGATGCACATGTAGATACGTACAATGAATGGGCATCAAAAGCCGCGTCTTTGGGAGAAAAAGAACTCTCTGAAATTCTGAATCAGATAGCAGAAGACAGCAAAAAACTGAATGGTCTGTTTGACAAGGCTTTGAAGATACTTTAGCCCATATTATTCACCCGGCAATGCAGGTTACGTCAGTCTCATCTGTCCGATTATAACATCATAATAAGTTTATACAACTCAGGATACTCATTTTTCACTATCAATATATCTTCTTTCAAAAGTCTTAACCCCTCTGGAATATACTTTAAGAAATATTTCTTCCCTTTTAAAGTAGAGAGAAATCCATATGCGCCGAGTGCCTGCATATGCCGCTGGAGGCGGCAGACAATCAGGGATTCTCTGAACTGACTATGATCAAATGTTGTTTGACCTGTTCCGGTATCAATAGAAAAAAGGCCTCGTTTTGCGATTTCGGAAACATAATACTCCAGAAGCCCTTCCCTGATACCGGCATCAATAGAGTAATACGGATCCCATAGCAAAGATACTACATCATAGGCAGGCGGGCCGATCCTCGCTCCCTGATAATCAATTATACGCAATTCCCTTTGCCTCATTATCATGATATTCTGTGACTGAAAGTCACGATGAATAACGGTCTTTAAAAAAGAGTCAGATCTTAAAGCAAGAGCACCCAATTCATTTTCTAATTTTGAATTATCGGAAATTACGATCTTTGTGACCGCTTTTACAAATCTTTCGATAAAATAATTAGTCTCCCACCTGAAATGTTCATAATCAAATATTCTTTCCTTTAGCATCGGACATTCTTCCAGATGATCAGATACTGAAGTGTGAATTAGTACCAATACATCAATAACGTTTTTATAAATACTTTCTATCTTCCTGTCTTCACGGGGACATTTCAGGTAACTATAAAGAGACAGATCGCCTGCATCCTCAAATTGAGCCTGCATCTTCGCGTTGTCAACACTAAATAATTCAGGAACCGGAATTAATAGCTTTTTGAAAAATCGAGCATATTCAATCTGCCGTTCAAAATCGGGATCACCTTTTTTACACTGCAAAATCACTAAAGATTCATTTGCATTCTTTATCCGGTAGAACTTTCTGTCCGACCCGCCTGTGCCTATAAGCTGTCTCTTGTCTTGCCCGGACAATCCTAATACTCTGATCAAATCAAGATCTATCCTGAATCCTGGACCTGCAATGCAGTTCTGATAAATAGAAAACTCATTACTATCTGGTGTGCTTTTCCCGGGTGTATCTCCGGGAAGCAGTATGCAATTCTTAAGGGTCGCTCCTTTTTCTATCTCACAATTATTTTCAATTACTACATAACCCTGAATTGCAAGACCCTGGCAGTTCTTTATTGAGGGATGAATAAATACAGTCTCACCTTTAGCCTTCATTGCATCAAATACTGCAGCGGCATATGAAGACGGTGTCCCGATATCGCTCCAGCGGCAACCGCTCACATTAAATGTGCCTATCATGTATCCAGCGTTTATTGCCCTCCTCCATGAATCTACTACACCGGAGGGCCCTTCAGGCAGTATATTCAAAAACTCAGGCTCATAAACAGCAATCCCGGTAAATGCCAGTTTCTGTGCAACTCCTGACGGCAGTGTCTGCCTGTCCTCAACAGCAACGAGCGTTCCATGTTTATCCGTTACAAGACAGTTAAATTCCGGATAATCGTGCACAGCCAGGGTGGCTAAGTTTTTCTCAGAAATATGTTTTTCGATCAGCATCTGCAAATTAATATCTGAAAGTATGTCGGAGTTGTGAACCAGGAAGGGTCTATCCCCCAATAATTCCCCGGCGTTTTTCAGCGCCCCACCGGTGCCAAGCATATTCGTTTCCGGAAAAAGAGTGATTTTATCGTTAAACTTGCATTTGGCGATCCACCCCTCCATCTCCTCTATTTTGTGGTATAGGTTCATTCCGATTTTATCAAAAGGCAGACAAGAGATATTCTCAAGAACGTATTGCAATACAGGTTTGCCTAAAACAGGCAACAGAGGTTTCGGAATATGATGTGTAATTGGACGAAGTCTTTCACCCCATCCGGCAGCAGGGATGAACACATTCAGTTTACTCATATAGTAAATACTGTTTCCTCACTTCAGTGTTGAACTCAATGCACTGAGCCTCCCACCAATCTTCCATCTGTTTCAATGACCTTCCCTCTTCTATGTATACTCTTAATTTATCAGTACCGGCAAGTATGTCGACCGGTAGTTTCTCGGTCTCATATTCATACGGAGGTTCTTTCCATTTAAAGTGCTCGTTGTAAAGATCAAATATTACTTTTATAACTGCAACGCCAGTTTTAAAGGGTTTGAATTTTTCCCTGTCAGTTACATGAATTTGAGCCCCTCCGCATAGTTGGTCTGCATGCTTCTGAAAAGTCGGCTTAAAATACATCGGCCTGAATATAACACCGGACAATTCAGATGCATCAAGGTTTTCTACAAGAATTTCAGGGGATATAAAAGGCGCCCCGAATATTTCAAACGGCCTTGTTGTGCCACGGCCCTCACTCAAATTTGTGCCTTCCAGCAGACAGATTCCCGGATAGACCGTGGCAGTATCCAGAGTCGGCATATTCGGCGAGGGCAATACCCATGGCAAGCCTGTCTGATCAAACAACCTCCTCCTTTCCCATCCATTTACAGGAATGACATGGAAATCAAGGCCACTAAAAAGTTTTTGTTGTAAATAATAACCGATTTCTCCGATCGTCATACCATGGCGCACAGGCAAAGGCTGCCGTCCAACAAATGAGACGTAATCCATTTCAAGGACAGGGCCTTCGGTTATCATCCCTCCAAGAGGGTTGGGTCTGTCAAGAATGACAATCGATATCCCGGCCTCGTTGCATGCCTGCATACATAATTCCATTGTCCATATAAACGTGTAATAACGGGATCCAACATCCTGAAGATCGATCACCATTACATCTATATCTTTCAGCATTGAGGGCTCTGGTTTTCGCGTATGCCCGTAAAGGCTGTGAACTGGAAGCCCTGTTTTTTGATCCTTAAAACCTGTCCATTCAACCATGTTATCCTGAGTTTCTCCCCTAACGCCGTGCTGGGGGCCAAAGAGAGTTTTCAGTTCAACTTTTTTTGATTTCATAAAACAGTCAACAGTATGATCAAGCCTGTTATTTACAGAAGCAGGATGCACAACGAGCCCTGCCCTTGCACCCTTCAACGTGGCAGGCCATTTCGATTCAAATATGTCAAGTCCGGTTTGCATCATATCAGGTTTGGATATTATATAAATTGAGTGGTTATAAAGCTATTCATACTGAGAACATCTCGTAAAATTTCTTGACAATCTTCTCGCTCAATCTTAAGATTAAGATATGAAAATAAGGGGAATTAAAAGCTTCTGTCAGGAGAACGGCATTGAACTGCTCGTTCTTTTTGGTTCTTCTGCCGGTGATACATCTGAAACTGCCCGTGATATAGATATAGCCATAAAATTAAAGAAAGGAATACGGATTTCGAAGCTTAAGCTCATTTATAAGCTTGATGATTTTTTTAACAGAAAAAACATAGACCTCGTTTTACTTACATCAAATATTGACCCCTTGCTGATCTACGAGATCT
The DNA here is from genome assembly GCA_964410825.1 of uncultured Nitrospiraceae bacterium. Lineage (GTDB taxonomy): Bacteria > Nitrospirota > Thermodesulfovibrionia > UBA6902 > UBA6902 > CAZVHL01. Next base: position 1,095 of record CAYPIT010000090.1, on the reverse strand, counting down.
TTTCCTCTGGAAAGTGTATATATGAACGGAAGAAAGGAATCTTTGAAAAAGAAAAATTAAGGGCCTGGAAGCTTTATCTCGATACAGAGAAAATCCGCCGTATGCGGAGCAGATATTTAAAGGATTTTATAATGAAGGTTTCTCATGTCGCCTGAAGTTGTAAAAAAGAAGCTTGAATCAATTGCAAGGTATCTTAATGACCTTATTCGATATAAAAAGATTACATTTAATGAATTTATGCATAAGCATTATGAAATTGAGCGCATACTTGAACTGCTTGTGATGACCGCCAGTGATATAGTTTTTCATCTGATTACGGATAAGGGCGAGCCGGCGCCTGCTTCGTATAAGGCTGCTTTTTTGCGGGCTGGAGAATTGGGAATACTAAGCAGGAAACTGAGCGAAAACCTTGCTCTCAGTGCAGGGCTCAGAAATATTCTTGTTCATGAATATGAAGAAATAGACTATGTAATTATTCACAAAAGCATTCCCTCTGCTGTCAGAGATTTCACTGCCTTTGTCAAAAAACTTTCGTAGGATTTTTTAGCAATTGAGAATAGTTAGGGACTTACAAATAATAGCTATAAACTTTGCTAAAATTACCGAATGATGCTCTCTTTATATGTGCACATCCCTTTCTGCATAAAAAAATGCATTTACTGTGATTTTATATCCGCAATTTACAGCCCTGAAAATGCAGCCTCGTATGTCAATGCATTAAAAAGGGAAATCAGCCGTATTTCGTGTGATGCTACTTTCTCAACTCTCTACATCGGCGGAGGAACCCCTACCGTGCTTTCTACTGAAGTCCTTACAGAAATTATAGATTTTATTTTTTCTGAACTCGAATTCAGTGAAAATTATGAAGCAACAATAGAAGCAAATCCCGGGACAGTTGACACTGAAAAATTAACGGCAGTTTTACTTTCCGGAATAAACAGAATCAGTATAGGTGTCCAGTCTTTTAATGAAAATGAACTTGTTTTTCTTGGCAGAATCCATAACCAAAAAGATTCTGAAGCCGCAGTTACAATAGCAGGAGATTCAGGCTTCAGTAATATTGGTATTGACCTCATATACGGTATTCCGGGGCAA
>CAYPIT010000089.1:0-10019 GCA_964410825.1 uncultured Nitrospiraceae bacterium | reverse complement strand
ATATATTTTTTTCTTCAAGCTTTTTAAGTAAATCTCTTTTTTCCTGCTGTACATCAAACAGGTCAACTGCCTGTTTTATAATTATTTTAAGTTCCTTGTTATTCCATGGTTTAGTGATGTACCGATAGACATTTCCCTTGTTTGTGGCTGAGAGAATGGAATCACTGTCAGCAGAAACTGACAATACAAGACGAATAATATTCGGATCGAAGTGCTCGATTTCTTTTAGCAATGAAAATCCGTCCATTTTCGGCATTCTGAGATCAACTAAAACAACATGTATATCGTTACTTTTCAGTATATTAAGTGCATCCTCCCCGCTTTTGGAGAAAAGAAGGTCATATGGTTCGTTAATCATTAGCCTGTTGATGGCGCTTAATACCTCTGGCTCATCGTCAACAAATAGTACTGATCGCTTTTTCACTTAATCCTCCTGATTAATGATAAATGTAAAGTGCAAATCTTACAGAGCGAAATAATTTATATATGTCACTAATTACATATCGGAACTATTAATGAATATCATTAGGGGTAACTGCCCGGTTTTATTTAGGTGAGCAACTATAAGGCCAGATAAGTTTCGTATCTGCAGGTATAATCTCACCGCTGGTCAACATATAAGGAATGGAAATCTGTTTTTGGTTATCCGGCAGTGCTTTTAATGAAACAGAGTCGAACGGTGGTGATTTACGATACAACAATTCCGCTCCCATAATGATCTTTTTCAGTATGAATTTTATTAATCAATGAGGTATCGAATATCTCTTCGGGTGTAATGCTTTTATTAATATATCCCAGTCTTGTCAAAGCAGTTACAAATGCCATGGTGGAGGAGATATATTCTTTAGTTATAGCTGCGCAGTATTTAGGTGATTGTGTAAGGGTTTCGAGGACGAATTTTTGATCTACTACCCCAACAGTATCAGCGATAATACGAGAAGCATTATCAGCATTATTTCTGAGAAATGATTCCGACTCCTCATGAATCACAAGAAACCTTTCGACTAATGCATTTTCTTTTCCTAAAAATGATTTTTCTACGACTATACCGTAACTGGGATTATTCGGCCATAGGTCAGCTGGTGGATAAAGTACTTTGCCACCTGCATAGTGTTTTACTGCCACTGCCAGTGCAGGGGTTCCGACTGCAGCTGATATTTTGTCTTTGCAAATAGCTTCCAGAACCTCGTCAGCCCATCTGAAATTTAGCACTTCAATCTTTTTATCGAGGTCAAAATTCTTCAGACATTCCGAAATTATTACATCATGAGTAGAACCTCTACCGGGCACCCCTATTTTAAGGCCTGAAAACTGTTTGAGTATTTCATCGAGTTTGTCTATTTCGGGAAAAGGTCTGAATTGATTTTTACCGCTTAAAACAGTGCCTTCAATATGTCCTCCTGCTATACATACTATATTGACTCCTCTGCAGATTCCTATTATTGCCGGAGGCAGTCCGATATAAGCAATGTCTATCTCTTTTTTTTCGAATGCGTCAACAATTGCAGGCCCTGTTCCATAGAGATTCCAATCAGCTTTGATACTGATTTCACTGTTCAAAGTTCCCCGGGCTATCATCAGGATTGAAGTGTGATAAAAGGTGGAAAGATATCCTATTCTAAGTTTCATGGTCCGATATTAAGGATTTTGGACTCTATTCCGACATAATATGTTAATAAAAGTGATTTTGTTATAATAGACGAATGTTTGGTATTTTAACAAAAATTGTAGGCACAAAAAACGACAGGGAAATAAAAAAATTATGGTCTGATGTGGAGCAGATCAATTCCCTGGAAACCTCTATTTCATCCCTGAATGACCAGGAACTAAAAGCAAAAACAGAAGAATTCCGCAAAAGACTGACTGGCGGCGAAAGTCTGGATGACATTCTGCATGAAGCGTTTGCTGTTGTCAGAGAGACATCACTCAGGACACTTAAAATGCGCCATTTTGATGTCCAGATTATTGGTGGTATTAGCCTGCATCAGGGGAAGATATCAGAGATGAAGACAGGGGAAGGAAAGACTCTCGTGGCCACACTGGCGGTCTATCTTAATGCGATTGACGGGCAGGGTGTGCATGTTATAACTGTAAATGATTACCTGGCCAAGAGGGATGCCCAGTGGATGGGGCCTCTTTATAATTTTCTTGGACTTTCGATCGGGGTTGTCCAGCATGAAGGTTCTTTTCTTTATGACCCGGCCTACCGTGCTGAAGATAGACGGCTGCAATTCCTTAGACCTGTAGAGAGAAGTGATGCTTATGGTGCTGACATAACATACGGTACGAATAACGAATTCGGGTTTGATTATCTCCGTGATAATATGAAATATCACATAAATGATTACGTACAGAGAGAACTGAACTTCGCTATAGTGGACGAAGTTGACAGCATTCTGATCGATGAAGCGAGGACTCCTTTAATAATATCAGGCCCGTCAGAGGATTCTACTGACAAGTATTACAAAATAGACAAAATAATTCCAAGACTGAAAAAAGAGACTGATTTTACAATCGATGAAAAAGCTAAAAGTACTATTTTGACTGAAGAGGGTAATCTTAAAGTTGAGAAGCTCCTTGGGGTAAGCAATTTATATGACCCTGCTAACGTGGAACTGGTTCATCATGTTAACCAGGGACTCAGGGCGCATGCCCTGTTTAAGAGGGATGTAGACTATATTGTAAAAGATAATGAAGTCGTGATCGTTGATGAGTTTACAGGACGTCTCATGCCTGGCAGACGCTGGTCTGATGGACTGCACCAGGCTATTGAAGCAAAGGAGGGAGTCAAGATAGCGAGTGAAAACCAGACCCTTGCTTCTATCACATTCCAGAACTATTTCAGAATGTATAACAAACTTTCCGGGATGACCGGTACGGCTGATACAGAAGCAGAGGAGTTCGCCAAGACATATAATCTCGATGTATTAGTGATCCCGACAAACAGGCCTATGGTCAGAAGGGACAATGCGGACATTATTTATAAGACTGTTCGTGCCAAGTTCAACGCGGTTGTGGATGAGATAGAGGATTGTCACAAGAGGGGCCAGCCGGCTCTTGTCGGTACTATTTCTATAGAGAAATCTGAAGTCCTCAGTGCGATGTTGAAAAAGAAGAAAATTCCCCACTCTGTTCTGAATGCTAAATATCATGAGCAGGAAGCAGAGATAATTGCCCAGACAGGAAGGACCGGGGCTGTTACCATTGCTACCAATATGGCTGGAAGGGGTACTGATATTGTGCTTGGTGGAAATATAGAAGGTGTTGCAAAAGATATGCTAAGGGACAAGAAAGACTATTCCGAAGAAGATCTTGAAAAGGCGATCGAAAAGGCCACTGAACTATGTGAAAATGATAAGGAAAAAGTTCTGGCAGCAGGAGGCCTCCATATACTTGGAACAGAACGTCATGAGGCAAGAAGGATCGACAACCAGCTAAGGGGCCGTTCCGGCCGCCAGGGAGATCCCGGTTCATCGAGATTCTATTTATCTCTTGAGGATGACCTGATGAGAATTTTCGGATCTGACAGGATATCCGGTCTTATGGGAAAGCTTGGAATGGAAGAATCTCAGCCTATTGAACACAAATGGGTTTCAAAGGCTATCGAAACTTCCCAGAAAAGAGTGGAAGGCCATAATTTCGATATCAGGAAGCATCTACTTGAATATGATGACGTGAATAACAAACAGAGGTCAGAGATATATTCATTCAGACGGGAGATACTTACGAGTGATAATTTATCTGACCATGTGCGTGAGATGTCAGAAAACACGCTTGATTATATTCTCACTAATTATTGTGGTGAAGACAAACATCCCGAAGAATGGGATATTAAAGGATTACGTGACGCGATCTATGGCCAGTTTGGAGTATACCCGGAGATCGATGTCGCCCCAGTTGAAGAACTACTTAATAAATTACTTGACGAGATACATCGGGCTTATGAAATCAAAGAGCAGGAAATAGGGTCGGAGACATTCAGGTATCTTGAGAAAATGATTTTACTTCAGGTTGTCGATATGCAGTGGAAAGATCATTTATTAAGCATGGATCATCTAAAAGAGGGAGTGGGTCTCCGTGGGTATGGTCAGCGGGATCCCCTTGTGGAGTATAAGAAAGAGGCTTTCGAAATATTTGCTGATTTAAGCGACAGGGTTGCAGCAGAAGTTGTCGCACGACTTATGAAAGTTCAGATGGCCCGGGAAGAACATGTTCAGGAAAGGTTTACTCCAAGACAGTCAAAGCTGTCATATGGCCGGGGCGAGGGTCAGGCCGCTAAACCGCAGACTGTTGTGAAGGACAAAAAAATAGGCAGGAACGATCCATGTGTCTGTGGAAGTGGGAAAAAATATAAAAAATGCTGTGGTGTAAATGCGTAAGATACTCATTATAAACAAGGGTGATTCACCAGTTATTAAATTCAGGAAATCCCTGATGAATAAAGGGTTTTCGATCGTTAATGTGCAAAATATTAAGGCTGCCATCCATAGTTTAAAAAATGACAGTATTGATCTGATTATCATTGGTGGTGATTTTGTATCGTCTGTTAATAATTCTATCAGGTTCAGACAGGTGGCAGCGTATATGCCTAAAATTGTTATTGCATTAAAGGATGATCTGAAACGGGTTGATCTGAAATTTAATGACGGTTGTTCAGTCACTATGAATGAACCGGTCAAGTTTAAAGCATTTAAGCATTGGATGGATATCCTGCTCAATAATAAGTCGCTGGAAGTTGAACAGAGAATGCTCCAGGAGAAACTTTTATCTAACCAGAGTGAGTTAAAATTCTTTAACGATATGACTCAGTTAATGACAGACACCTCCAGTCTAAGCCAGATATTGAGTCCAATGATGGAAAAAGTGAAGGCAATTACCCGTGTTACGGCCTGGTCTCTTCTATATAATGACGAACCTTTTTTTGATATAGTTAAATTTCGAACTTCTAAGAAAATACGCAAATTCAGATTCAAGAAAGGAGTGGGCATAGCAGGGTGGGTTCTCGAAAAAAACCTTCCATTAATTGTACAGGATGTACAAAAAGATAAGCGCTACAATAAAGAAGCGGACAAATTTTCGGACCTGAATATCTGCTCGTTCATTTGTGCTCCATTGAAAATCAAGGACAGGATTGTCGGAGTACTGAGACTTATTAATAAAAAAGGGGAAATTCCTTTTACAGACAGTGACCTGAACATGCTTGTCAACGCTGCACGTTATGCTGCGATGGCGTTAGAGAGGGCATTTTTGTCTGAGGAAATAAAAAATGATGATCTGACCAATCTCTATAATTTTCGTTATCTGCATCAGGCGCTTGACATGGAGATCGAAAGGGCAGAGCGTTATGGTTCATTATTTTCGATTGTTTTCATGGATCTTGATAATTTCAAGGAAGTAAATGACAAGTTTGGCCATCTTGTAGGGAGCCAGCTGCTTATTGAAACGTCCCAGATCCTTCAAGAGAATCTGAGAAAGATCGATGTTATTACCCGATATGGCGGAGATGAGTTTGTAATGATTTTGCCTCAAACAGGTCATGATGCCTGTTATCAGGTTGCGGAAAGGCTTAGAAAAACAATAGCAAAAAATGTATTTCTTAAAAATGAAGGATATTCAATCAGATTGACGGCCAGCTTAGGGATAGCCTCGTTTCCTGATATCGCAAAAAACAAGGAAGAGCTGATTCACATGGCAGATAAAGCGATGTACCGTGGCAAGTTCTCCTCCAAAAATATAGTGTTTTCAGCAAGATAATTATTATTTTTTTATATAATAAGTTGCCTTTTAATTAATCCATTATTTAGTTCTGAGACAAAAGATTAAATTACGACATGTTTGGATGGAAATCGAAAATAGATCGCTTAATTCTCGATAACATGACAAATGGAGTGTATCTTGTTGATGAAAATTATAAGATTAGATACTGGAACAATGCTGCTGAAATTCTGTCAGGATATGCAGCTAACGACATGATAGGGAATATATTTGACAGGGAATCAATCCCGTATGAGGATGACAACGGCAATGTCCTGCAGTTTTTTGAGTACCCTCTAACGAAATGCTTTCAGGAAAAAAAACATGTAAACAAAAATATGATAATGGTAACTAAAGATTACCGGAGGATATCAATAGAAGAGTCTGCGTCTCCCCTTATTGAGGAAGGAAAGGTCACCGGTGTGGTGGTAACGATAAGGGATATTACAGACTGCATAAGGTCGATTGATTCCAGCTTAAAGGCTAAAAGGGAAAAAAGACTAATACCGATATGCGGATGGTGCAAGAAGATAAGGAGCGATGAGAACTACTGGGAGCAGCTGGAGACTTATCTTTCAGATGAGGGATTTGGTATATTTACACATGGCATGTGTCCTTCATGCGCGGAAAAAATCTTTGAGAAGAAGGTATATCTCGAAAGTTACCAGAATATATGTAAATCAATTAGTGCAAGCATCTCTCTTGAAGAGGTTTTACAGTTAATTGTTGTAAATGTTGTGAAAGTTATGAATGTTAAAGGAAGTATCTTGCGTCTGCTTAATAAAGAGAGCAACCAGCTGGAACTTGTTGCATACCACGGAGTAAGTGAAAAATACGCTAACAAAGGCCCGGTATCTTATGATGCCAGTATTGATGATGCTCTGCATGGAAAACTGGTCTCGGTATATGACATTGCGGATAAAGAAGATTCCGAGTATTACAAGGAGGCATTGGCAGAGGGAGTCAGAAGCATACTATCTATTCCGCTGTTTTCTGAAAAGGAAGTGATTGGTGTTCTCAGAATGTATACAACCGAACCTGTCAAATATACGGAGGAGGACTTAAAATTCATATCCGCCATTGCTGAACAGGGCGCAATCGCGATAGTTAATGCAAGACGTTTTGAATCAGCTGTTTCTAACGAGAAGGAATATTTGAGAGTCTTTGAAGAGACCACCAAGGCGGTAAGCTCATCTCTCAATGTAAATGAAGTATTGAATATTATCGTGCGTAAAATCCCTGAAGTAATGGGTCAGAAGGGTAGCGTTTTACGTCTCCTGAATAAAGATACTAAACAACTGGAACTTGTAGCACACTACGGACTGAGTGAAAAGTATGTCAACAAAGGTCCGGTAGCGTATGATGCCAGCATAGATGACGCACTGGCCGGAAAATCTGTCTCGTCGTATGACATTAGGGAACATAAAGATTCAAAATATTATAAAGAGGCTATAGAAGAAGGTATAAGGACTATTTTGTCGGTACCTATGAAATATAAGGATGAAATAATCGGGGTTTTACGACTGTACACTACCAAACCGGGGAAATATAAATACGAAGATCTGAGGTTTATATCCGCAGTTGCTGAGCAGACCGCCGGCGCGATTGTTAATGCCAAACATTTTGAAACAGAGATTTCAAAGGAAAAAGAATATCTCAGGGTATTTGAAGAGGTTTCAAGGGCGGTCAGTATTTCTCTGCAACCAAGGGAAGTGCTTAATATGATTGTAAAAAAAATCCCTGAAATCATGAACCTGAAGGCTGCAACGATTCGCCTCCTTGATCCTGCCCGAAAAAAACTCAAGCTTGTTGCAGCTTATGGTCTTAGTGATAAATATTTGAAGAGAGGACCTGTTGATACGGAAGACAATGTTATTGAAGCATTAAATGAACAGCCTGTTGCTATTTATGATGTAACCTCTGATAACAGGATTAAATATAGGGAAGCTGCAGCAGAAGAAGGCATAAAAAGCATTCTTACTCTTCCTGTGATCGCAAGAGGCAAGGTGCTCGGAATTCTAAGGCTGCTGACCGGTGAACCGAGGAAATTTTCAAAGCAGGAGATAGATGTTACGGCTTCTCTTGCGGAACAATGCGGGATAGCAATAGAAAACGCTATGATGTATGAAAAGACAAAAAAGGACTACGATGGCATCATGAGAGATCTGGACCGGGCAGTACTGGATGAGGAGATATGATTGCCAATGCTATTTTTTCCCCCTGCAACATCTCAGGGCGAGCGCTGAAGCCCCTGCAATAAAGAGAAGAGAGCTTGTTGGTTCGGGAACAATAGGGGCAGAAACATCATGACCTTCACCGCTAACAGGCAATGATGACATCGAGACTACATTCCCGTCGATGTTAAAGTCTTTCCCTATTGACTGTGTGCTGAACCATATATCGCCATATCCGTCTGACGATAATATGTCGATATCAAATGCGATAGTAGCCAGAGTTACGGAACCTGATATTAATGCAGGGACGCCTCCTGATAGAGGCATTAATCCGCTGATTCCCTGAATCAGTCCTGAATTTGTCTCACGCTCAAACGGAGAGAAAAGAGTGGACAATGGGGGTGGTGGACTCAATACTGTGTGTAACTGATTCCATGTCAGCTCGGTATTGTCATAAGAAAGATCAAATCCGTAATTACCAAGCGTGTTACCTGCAGGGTCAGCATTAAATACAATATCAAGATAAAATATTGACTGACCGTTTATATTCCCCGGTACTAATTCCAGATAATAGGCTTTTGCCTGCTGTGAACCCAGTACAACAATAAAAACAATAAGCAGACATACAATTGCCTTCTTCATTCATGCCCCCTGAACGACTACATTTTTGCTTTAGATCAGGAAAAACCCAACCATGTCCCTCGCTGTAAGTATAAATAAATCGTCTGGATAGTGCAATAGTGTTTAACCTGCATTGTTCATAAATATCCTGGTCAATAATATGGGCTGATTAATGGGAAAGGCGAGAAGAGCGGATATCAGCTATAGAACCTCTAAGGTTTTTATCAGTGCTTCCGCTTTTTTCAAAGTTTCATAATATTCTTTTTCAGGGTCTGAATCTGCAACAATTCCGGCACCTGCCTGAACGTAAGCGGTCTTGTCTTTAATAACAAACGTCCTGATTATAATATTCAGGTCCATATCGCCGGTGAAACTTATGTATCCCACAGAGCCGGTGTAAGGACCGCGCACTACAGGCTCAAGTTCATCAATTATTTCCATACACCTGACTTTTGGAACTCCTGTTATGGTTCCACCGGGGAAGGTTGCCCTTATTGCATCAAAGCAGTCTTTGCCTTTAGCGATAGTGCCCCTGATGTTCGATACTATATGAATGACGTGCGAGCAGTCTTCTGTAATCATCAACTCATCAACTTCTACACTGCTGTAATCTGATATTTTCCCCAGATCATTTCTCTCGAGATCGATCAGCATTAGATGCTCTGCCCGTTCTTTTTCGTTCAGTAAAAGTTCATTCCTCATCAACCTGTCATCATCAGCATCTGATCCTCTCGGCCTTGTGCCCGCAATCGGCCTTGTTTCAACAGTATTTCCCGAAACTTTCACGAGCCTCTCTGGGGATGAGCTTGCGATGCGGTAGTCTCCCATGTCCAGATACGCTGCAAAAGGTGAAGGGTTGATTCGGCTCAGAATAGTATATATTTGCCAGGGGTCTATATGACCGATCTTTGCTGACACCCTCTGTGAAAGATTTGCCTGAAAAATATCCCCGGCTTTTATGTATTTTTTTGTTCTCCTGACTATATCAATATATTGATGCTTCTCCATTTCATGATGGATATTAATTCTCTCTTTCCCTGATGCCATACCAGAATATGGTAGTAGTGATGTATCTATAAGATGGTTAGAACCAGAATAAACAGTTAAAGATGATATTGATTTTAATTTATCGAAAAGCTCATTAATTTTTTGGCATGCACTGTCATAATGTCTGTCCCAATGATACCCGGAATTTTCTGAACCCGAAATAATCTCTTCGGCACCCGGGCAGGAGATCAGAAATGTCTTATGAAGCTCGTGATCGATCGCGATTACAGTATCCACGAACATGAAGTGGGCATCTGGTATGCCCAGGTCATCGGTCGTGGTTCTCGGTAATTTCTCAAAATAATGGGCAAAGTCATAACTGATTATGCCGGCAGCTCCTCCTGTAAAAGGCGGGAGGTCGACAGATGACATTACCTTATAAGCAGTAAGCAGTGCTTTTAGTTTCTTAAGAGGCGCGATCTG
>CAYPIT010000088.1:0-10136 GCA_964410825.1 uncultured Nitrospiraceae bacterium | reverse complement strand
TCATGCAAATAAATCCCAGAACATTTAAAACTGACGCAGGGATATTTCTCCACTACCATATTGTCTTTGTATGCAGGTATATCGCGTATACCGACCATGTAATTAAAGACCAGGTTTCTTTCGGGTCCCATGACCAGTATCTTCCCCATGCATCATTTGCCCAGGCAGCTCCCGAAAAGATAGCAAAGGTAAGAAAAGGGAACCCGAATAAAACCAGCCTGTGCGTCCATCTTCTAAAGTCTTCATCTATATACCCGAAAATACCGGGCAACTCTTCAGGAAGAGACCTGAATTTCAGATAACAGACCTCAACAGAAAAACTCACAACAAATACAGCATAAGAAAGAAACGCCGTAATAACATGGGCTTCATACCACGGGCTTTGAAGAGCCGGGGGTACCGGAGAGATTAGCGGACTGCGGGTCAGCAGACTGTACAGGCATGCTGACATCGCAATACCTGCAACGATGAATCCCGGCAGGTGCACATCACGCCACCTGCTCTGAGCATACAGATAAGTAATATTTGCGAACCATGCAAACCAGGACAGAGTTTCATAGAGATTCTGAAATGGCGGCCTCATACCCTCGACTGTCCTGAAAACAATGAGAGCGGTATGGACGATAACGGTTAATCTGAGTCCCCAGGTCAGTGCCCTGCCAGCGCCTGATCTGGATGTTATAAGATAAATAATCCCAATGATAAAACACGCACCATACAACAGGGATACTGACCAGAAAATTTTGAGTTCTATTCCCAGCAGGAAAGTATCTCTAAGCAGTATTTCTTCAGCTATCATTATTTAAAATCTTTACGAAGTTGCGCCTTCTCCTGATCAGCAACAACAACAAGAGTGAATTTTACCGGGTCAAGGTACTTCTTTGCAACTCTCAGAACATCCGCCTTTGTAACTCTGTTTATATAGGAAGGGTAGTTGTCAATGTATTCTGCCCCGAGGTCAAAATATTCAACAGCCACGAGAAAACTGGCAATACGCCGGCTCGTCTCGATTCTCATAGGGAAACTCCCTGTCAAAAACAACTTGGCATCATTAATCTCTGTATCAGAAACATTCTCTGTCCTTATACGCTTTATCTCTTTTAAAATTTCCTCTATCGCCTGATTGGCAGATTCATTCTTCGTCTGAAGCCCAACCTGAAAGCGACCACCATATTTTTCGGCTGCAAAGAAGCTGTGGATATCGTAGACAAGCCCTTTCTCCTCTCTGATATTCTGCATAAGCCTTGATGCGAATCCTCCACTGCCGAGAATATAGTTCATTACAGAAATCGAGTAGTAATCAGGATCGTCTCTGCTCACTCCTGTATGACCGAGAATAATATTTGCCTGTGTAAGGTCCTTATCAACTTTAACTGTTTTTCTCTCCTTAGGTTTATCCGGTCGGGGAACAGGAGGCATCGCAACATTCCGTATCTGCCAGTTAGCAAAATATTTACTGAACAGTACCCCCACTTCATCAGCCGAAATATCCCCGACTACCGCCATAACAGAATTATCCGGAGCATAATACTCAGTATGAAACTGCAGGAGATCCTCTCTGTTGACATTGTCAAGCGTTTCTGCTGTTCCGGTAACCAGCCTTCCGTACGGGTGGCTCCCGAATATTTCTTTCCTGAACTCCCTTGAGGCTATGAAACCGGGATCTTCCTCCTGAGCCTTTAAACTTCCCTTTATCCTCTCTTTCTTTTTGCTTAATTCATCTTCAGGGAATGACGGATGAAGTATTATGTCCGACAGCAGATCAAAACCAAGGTTAATATCTTTTTTCAGCACCGAGAGACTAACAGAAATATAATCATCACCACCGCCAGCTCCGACAGATCCTCCTACAAACTCGATTTCCTCATTAATCTGCTGTGCAGTCCTGTTGGAGGTGCCCCCGGTTAAAAGAGTTGCTGTAAGGTTAGCAAGCCCGGCCTTCTCCTCCGGCTCCAGAAGATTGCCGGCCTGAATCCCGACCGTGACTTTAACCACCGGCAGGTTGTGCCGCTGCACCACAAGCAGAGTAAGCCCGTTATCAAGAACCTTCCTTTCTACATCCAGTGCAAATGAAGGGGAAATGATAATCAAGAAAGCGAATGTAATAAATGCGATATAGAAAATGATATTCCGAATAGCTGATCTCTTCATTCCAGGTTTTAGTTTTTTAGTTATTATCATAATCATAACTGTTCAAAATACTCTGGACATTCTGAGGTGGATACCGAGGAACTACAATGACGATACCTCACGTACAGATTTTTCTGCCAAAAGAATATTCTGGAATATATTGCAGCTTAATATTTCTTAATAGCACATTTATGTTGCACATCCCGATATCCCATCGATTCATTGTGTTTCCGAGGTGTCAGCCTCAGATGCTATTGTGTCCTTGACAGGTTTGATTTGTTATTTTTAATCGGTATCAAAATTCCGACCGTCCTCTTATTCTGAACAATATATTTCTTTGCAACTCTCTGGACATCTTCCGGAGTGACTTTACGTATCCCCTCAAGATACTTCTCCTTGAGCCGCCAGTCCCCGATTAATTCAAATTGCGCATACACCATCGCCTGATAAAAAATAGAATCCTGGCTCATAATATAATCTGCTTCTATCTGGTTTTTTGCTTTCTGAACTTCTCTTTCATCAGGAAGCTGCGATTTCACCTTATCCACCTCTTTATAAAGGGCATTTTCAACATCTTCGATCTTTTTGCCCGGCAGGGCAGTTCCATAGATATAAAACAGATAGGGATATCTGTTTGTACTGCTGTAGCCGGCCCCAGCCGAGAGAGCAACACGCTGTTCATCAATCAGGCTTTTATATATACGCGCGCTCTTTCCGCCCGAAAGTACAGTTGCAAGCACCTCGAGTGCATAGCTGTCTTCGCTCATAATGTTCGGAACTTTATAGGCGCTGATAACATACGGAAGTTCAGCTTCTTTTTTAATAAATACTCTTTTCTCACCCCTTTGCTCCGGCTCCTTTATATTAAGTTTTATTATTTCAGGCCCCCGGGGAATCCCGCCGAATTCTTTTCTTATTTTTGCCGCTATTAAATTAATATCAATATTGCCTGCAACTACAATAAATGCATTGTTCGGTACATAGCGTTGCCTGTAATAGTTCCAGAGATCATCCCTCGTTATTGTGTTTAAGTCCTCCATCCAGCCTATTACAGGCCATCTGTAAGGATGGTTATTGAATGCAGTTGCAACAACTTCCTCATAAACAAGATTCTGAGGATCGTCTTCATATCGCATTCTCCTCTCTTCCATAACAACTTCTCTCTCTGATAGAGTCTCTTTCGGATCCATAATAAGGTTTTTCATTCTGTCAGCTTCAAGTTCAATAGAAAGGGGGAGCCTGTCAGGGGCCAGTTTTTGATAGTAATAAACAAAATCCTTGCTCGTACCGGCATTGTCAATACCGCCTGCCCGTTTTATCATTCTGGAAAAAACCTTCGGGCCATATCTCGCGGTCCCCTTGAACATCATGTGTTCCAGCAAATGACTGCTCCCTGTCTTGCCAACCTGCTCATGAATAGAACCGGCATCATACCATATCTGGAAAACTGCAAGCGGGGCATTGGGGTCTTTTATAGCAATTATTTTAAGCCCGTTAGGAAGTATCTCTTCATATACGCGACCCTCTTCAGCAATTTTGCTATTTTCAAACGTATGTGCACAGCTTATTGGAGCAGCAATTAACAGAGCAATGATGAAAGCAATGGTCCTATTCATAAGTATAAATTTTAACAAAGTCAAAAATTATAGGTCAATTGTCAAGAAAAAAAGGCAACCGGATGGGGGGAACCCGGCTGCCTTTTCATGGCAAGAAGAGATTATTTTCTCTTACCAGCAATGTCCATAACCGCCCTGCCTTCCGTATGCAGTACGGGGAGCTTTGTCATGAATTTTTAACTGAAGCTCATAGATTTCCTTTTCAAGCCCGGCCAGTGTTTCAGAATCTGTACCCGGATTGCGATTGGCTTCAAAATATTCAAACCTCTTTTCATGAAGATTTTTTCTTAAGTCAGCGGTCTCATCGAGGAACTTCTTATCAGGACCGGCCCCTTGACCGCCCCAACCCATCATTGTTCCCATCATGTGGCCTCCGTATCCCTGACCCATCATATGACCTCCACTCCATCCGCCTGCTCCTGGACCGTGAGCATATGCCATTGCTCCCAGAACCAGAAGTAATGTTATTGCCAAACCTGCTATTAATGTTTTCATTTTACGCCTCCTTTCTATCAAGATTATTTTTATTTCTGATTACAAGATTACTGAATATGTATGAAGGAAAAATGAAAATAATATGAATAAGTTATGAAGACAGACTGAGTGCAGTGCGTCTAATGTTTCATTACATATATGGCGATCCGTCATTCCCGCGAATGTAAAGAAATTTATGTGTAAAGGACTGATTTAATTGCCTGATTTATTTAAACAGTTCAGCAACTTAAGAGCGAGCACATTTATGCCGATAGTAATACCTAATAGTTATATTTATTTTAAGAGAAATAAATCAGCAGGTCATAGAAGCTGCTTAAACAGGAAAAAAGAGTTAGAGATGAAATTATTTCACAAATTCACATTAGGCTTTATATTAATAGTTTTGATATCCTCGTTAACAGGATATTTCTCCATTATGCAAAGTAAAAAAATATTGAATGCTGCCTTTACAAATAACGCCGAAATATTAGCTCTTGAAATGATGAATGGACTGGATAGAGAATTTAAGAAGATAATATTCGGATTTGATGGGTACGCAAATAACGTACTAGTACAAAAAAACATTATATCCTCAAACAGGGAATTCGACAAACTTGGAAATATACAGACCTATATCAATAACAGAGATAAAGAATGGATCAGTAGTAATAGAGAAAAAATACCACCATTTATTCAGGACATCTCAAATAACGATTTATCAGGGGAGCTTAAGGAGAAACTGGAATTCTATGAGCATTCCTATGGTTATAAAGTCATCGGAGAATTATTTATTACAAATAAATACGGAGCCAATATCGCCCAGACAGGGATAACGAGTGACTACAGACAGGACGACGAAGACTGGTGGCAACTCAC
This sequence comes from uncultured Nitrospiraceae bacterium, assembly GCA_964410825.1. Lineage (GTDB taxonomy): Bacteria > Nitrospirota > Thermodesulfovibrionia > UBA6902 > UBA6902 > CAZVHL01. Next base: position 5,040 of record CAYPIT010000088.1, on the reverse strand, counting down.
AAAAAATGATGATCTGTACATCGGTAACATTAAGTATGATAAAAGCACTGATATGCAGTCTATTTCTTTTGGGATTAGAATTGAAGATAAGAACTATAATTTCCTTGGTGTAATGAAGGTTGTTATGAACCTTGATTATATTTATAGATTCTTTGAAGAAATGGATCCGCCGGGTGCTCATAAACAGCATAACAAAATGGCCTATAGAATAATTACTGACGATGGGAAATCGATTTATTCATCAAAAGGAGATTATAAATTTCTTGAATATATCCCTGACATCTTACCTAAAGATCACCTAATGTCAGAAGGTGACCATAATTTGGTAAGTACCATGATGTTCTCCAGACAGGAAAAAGAACATGATATACTTGTTATCCATGTCCATGCAAAAGGAGACACCGTTATTAAGAGGTTAAAATGGATCCTGATCATTGAAGAGGATGCTGAAGAGTTATTTGCTCCTGCACTAAAATTGAAAAATCAAATATTAACTGTCACTTTGATAGTGTCAATCATCAGCATTTTAATGGGTTTTATTATATCCGGTTCTATCACCAAAAAAATCCGGAAACTCAAAAACATTATTGCCAGGCTCGGCAGGGGTGACCTTGACGTCGATGTGGACATCGAGTCCAGAGATGAGCTGGGTGAACTCGCTAGGACCTTCAAGCATATGGCAGAGGATTTAAAAACCACTACTGTCAATCGCGATGAATTGGTTGAGGAAATAGAAAGACGTAAACTTGCAGAGACAGCGACTTATGATAATGAAGAGCGTTTTCGCTCAGTAGCGGAAAATGCGAGCGATGCGATTATATACATAAACGAATATGGAGAGATAATTTTCTGGAACCACGCGTCTGAAAATATCTTCGGCTACCCAGCAGAAGAAGTAGTAGGCCAGTCAATTAATCTTTTAATTCCCGAAAGATTCCATCAAGCCCACTCAGAAGGAATGCTTCGGGTAATAAAGTACGGAAAATCTAAACTCGCAGGAAAATCCGTTGAATTGACCGCGACCAGAAAGGATGGCACTGAATTTCCGATAGAGCTTTCCATATCTTCCTGGAAGATAGGGAAAGATGTTTATTTTACCGGCATTATCAGAAACATTTCTGAGCGCAAGCATTCTGAAGATGTTATTAAGGAACAGGTCGGCCGCCTGAGCGCATTGCGCTCTATTGACAAGGCTATTATCGGCAGCCTTGACCTGAGTGTCACCCTTGATGTATTTCTTACTCAGGTAAAATCACAGCTTGATATTGATGCGGTATCCGTTCTTCTACTGAACCAGAATACGCAAACACTGGAGTACGTAGAGAGCAAAGGCTTTCGTTCAAATGCCTTAAAATATACCAAGCTGAGATTAGGTGAGAGTAACGCCGGCCAGGCAGCACTCGGACGTAGTATCGTGTCTATTCCCAACCTGAAAGAAAATGTTGACGGTTTCACAAATTCCAAAGAGTTTTCCAGCGAGGCTTTTGTTTCCTATTATGCTGTACCCCTTATTGCAAAGGGACAGGTAAAAGGGGTTTTGGAGCTGTTTAATCGGACCTATCTGAATTCAAGAAATGGGTGGATGGAATTTCTGGAGGCAATTGCTGATCAGGGGGCGATCGCTCTGGACAATTCCACCATGTTTGATGATCTTCAGCGTTCAAATGTTGAGCTTTCCCTTGCTTACGATACTACAATCGAAGGATGGGCACACGCACTCGATTTGAGAGACAAGGAGACCGAGGGTCATTCCCGCAGAGTTACTGAGTTATCCGTTCGTATAGCTGATGAATTCAAAATGAGTGATGAAGAAATCATACAAATTAGAAGAGGGGCACTGCTTCATGATATCGGTAAAATGGGAATACCCGACAGCATACTCTTAAAGCCGGGGAAGCTGACAGAAGAAGAGCGGAACATAATGATGCAGCACCCCATACATGCCCGTAATTTGCTATATCCAATTGAATATCTTCGACCTGCCCTCGATATACCCTATTATCATCATGAAAGATGGGACGGGACAGGTTATCCTGACGGTCTCAAGGGAGAAAAGATACCTCTTTCTGCACGAATATTTGCTGTTATAGATGTTTGGGATGCATTACGCTCGGATCGTCCGTACCGGCCCGCCTGGCCGATAGAAAAAGTAAAAGAACATATACGGCATCAAGTCGGCACTCATTTTGATGCAGGAGTAATAGAAGTTTTCCTGTCAATGGATTTGTATTAAAAAAATAAAATGAAAGGAGAGAATAAAAATGAAAAAACCTAATTGCTGGGAATATAAAAAATGCGGAAGAGAACCCGGAGGGATAAAAGTCCATGAACTCGGTGTGTGCCCATCTGCTATTGAGTCAGGGCTTGACGGAACGCATGGAGGGAAAAACGCGGGAAGAGCGTGCTGGGTTGTTGCCGGGACTTTTTGTGGAGGCAAGGAACAGGGAACATTTGCACAGAAATATGGAAACTGCGTAATCTGCGATTTCTTTAAAATGGTCAAAGAAGCGGAAGGCCCAGATTTTACTCTTTCAGCAGATCTGCTCGTGCTACTGAATAATAAACTGTGCGCAAAATAATTAGTAGCTCCTGTGTATAAAATAAACTACTGCCTGAATAACTGTCATTCCCCGACTTGATCGGGGAATCCAGTTTTTCAGACTATCATGGTTTCCCATATTATCGAGGACAAGTCTGGAATGATAAAAGGTGACTTTACACACAGACAATAGTTAGATTCGCTAACAACAGAAATACAGAATCAAATAAGGCGGCTGCAATAACATTAGATTGCAGACGCCTTATTTAAATTTTATTCGGGTTCCTATAAAATATAGGGACTTCTTTCTAATACGAGAAAATTCATGATAGTTTATCGCAGATATTTATTGACTATTTTTTTGGCCTTAATACTTCCGGCTTCTCCGGGAATGTATGGCTGTAGCCAGAATAACGTTGACACTCTAAAAGTTAAAAAGTCAGGTGATCAGACAGAGGCTGACCTCCGTATCGCTGAATTACTGAAAGCAATGAGTGTGTATCAATTCGACAATCCGGTAAAGGCCCCTGATTTTAATCTCACATCTGTAAAAGGAAGCAATATTAGCCTAAATCAATATCGGGGCAAAGTTGTTCTCCTGAGTTTCTGGACTACATGGTGACCATGGTGCAGGAAGGAGTTACCTTCTCTGGAAAAAATACATCAGGAATTTAAAAACAGTCCCTTTGCGCTTCTTGCCATAGATATAAAAGAAGATAGAAATACAGTATTTAAACGTATCAGAAGTAACGGCTTATCTTATACTAATCTACTGGATGAAGACGGCACGGTTAGTTCTCTGTATGGTGTAACTTCCACACCTATGAAATTCATTATTGACAGGGATGGTTATATGATTGGCGCTATATTGGGATACAGGGACTGGGACAGGGACGAAATGAAATCTCTGATTAGAACTCTTATTGAGCCTGATGCACAGGGATAAAAAATATCAGCAAATCTCCAAATTAATAATCCAACTGACTTAGGCGTCTGCTCTTTATCTTTTTTAAAAGTTCTTTATATTTTATAGTTGCATGATCCAGAACAGTCACGTTTTTGCTCGTTATTTCGATATCATTCCAGCCTTTGCCTTCATGATACATTTTTATGTTTATAATGTCTAAATTACGATCACCGTCACTGTCGCAATATTCAATACTTCTATAAATATCGGGCAGCCCGTCCTGAGTTACAACAACAACATCCTTGAATTTGTTATCTTCCTTTGAACGAAAATAAGATACTTCATCACCGTTGATTTTACCGTGCCATAGTTTATCTGCTTCAGGCCCGACCAGTTTCAGATCCTGACCAATTATATCCTGTACAAAACTATCGCCTTTTGAACTGTTTTTATCCATTCCATTGCAACTTGTGATCAAAATAATTAGTATTATCCCTAATACATTTACTGACCTCAAACAGTTCATGGCATCACCATCTTCTAAGCTGTTTAACTTATGAGAGGATTATATCATCCTGCCGGACAGCGGTCAAGAAAAGATGCTATCATCAAGTAAATAAACAGTTTTATTATTTTGTCAGCGGTAAAAAGAAATCATGATCGATTCCACCCGGATTTTATGTTTCAGTTAACAAAGGATGAATCTGAATCTTTGAGATTCCAAATTGGAATGTCAAAAATGTCAAAGAAGTCCGGACGCGGCGGTAGCCGGTATCTTCCATACGTTTTTGCAGAACAAGGAGTGGCCATGCTTTCCAGTGTTTTAACATAGTAAATAGGAATTATAGGTTATGGGTAAGCGTTTGATGGGCACGTAACAGCGACCCTCTACGATTGATTATTCCAATATAATGTAAGACGTTCAATTATTCTAACTTTTCAAGCCGCCGAAACAGCTGGAACGGTTGAAACAGTGCCTTTCCCCTCACCCTGTACCCATTAATTGACTTTGTCTCATGTCGATCCCTGACCCCCTTGACCCTTCCATAACTTTGAAGCAAAGATTAAACTGACGATCAATATGATGAACTCGTTATACTTAAAATCTCTCCAATATTGATTGAGTCAGTATTATCAACAAAATTCAGACGAGCCCAAGATTGTTGAAAATAGAGGCCGACGAGCTTGTAAGAAATTGGGGGTTCAATATTGATAAAATGCGTAATATCTGTGGACGACCAACTCTACAATGAGAAATTTACTGTAATTTAAGATTAGTCTGTGGTGAAAAATCTATATAAAATAAGAATTAGTTTCGCTAAGGATTATTAATTATACCAAAACAGATTGAAAAGCTGTAAAAAAGAGGATGCTGAGTTAATTATTCTTCTTTACACAATTAGGAAAGATTTGAGCATATTTAAAATCCCTTTTCCATCGCCAAATAAAGAAATATGCCCGAGCAGTATTACCGTTATAAAATGTATCAAGAACAAGGTGATGTCCAAACCCAATTAATACACCTGTAATCGTAGGATTCCATTTCGTAAACCAAGCAATTATCGCAATTAGAAATAGTAATTCCCACGAATGG
>CAYPIT010000087.1:0-10340 GCA_964410825.1 uncultured Nitrospiraceae bacterium | reverse complement strand
CGACCGGGTAGGAAGATTCGAGGCGGCGAATAACGGAACCATTTTCCTCGATGAGATCGGAGATATGCCGATGACCATGCAGGTAAAACTGCTCAGGGTGCTTGAAGAAAAAGTAGTAGAGCGTGTTGGGGATCATAAGCCTATTCCGGTGAACATTCGGCTTATCTCGGCCACTAACAAAGAACTCAATTCCCTGATGCATGCAGGCAGGTTCAGGGAAGACCTCCTTTACAGAATCAATTCTGTTGTCATTAAAGTCCCCCCCCTCAGAGATAGGAGAGAAGATATTCCTCTCATCGCCTTCCATTACCTTAAAAAGATTTCTGTCGTAAATAATAAGGAAATCAGCAGTATCAGTCCTCCCGCAATGGAGGTTCTGATAAATTTCCCCTGGCCGGGCAATGTAAGGCGACTCATCAATGCCCTCGAACACAGCACAGTTACATGTAAAGGAGACACTATTAGGGTCTCTGACCTGCCGGATTATCTTGTACATGAAAAAGAACGGAAGGTCGGCAAAAGTCATCAGAGTTGGGAAGATCACCCTGACAGGGAGAAGATCTGTTCTGTCCTTGCTCAATGTAATGGGAACAAAACTCTATCCGCTAAACAGCTCGGTATCAGCCGGGTTACTCTGTGGAAAAAAATTAAGGCTCTTGGAATCGAATAATCAATACACTTAGGTTACAATGAATCTATATATTAGGATAAACATGACAAAAAAGACAGTTGGCAGGTTATGAGGACAAGAAAAGGTTATATTGTTATCATTTCCATTCTCGTGATTATAGCCGTGTCCGTTATATCATTAAACATCTCATTCCACTGGGCACTCCAGATTGAAATGGCTGAACAGTTCAATAAACAGCAGCTGCTCCTGGCCCGGGCAGAAGCATCCAACATCCAGGCGTATATTGGCAGAGTAAAGGATGAAATGTCCCGTATTGCTCAATTTGTATCCCTGCTTCGCATTAATAATGAAACCCTTTATGAATTTCTTGTAAACGGTTTTTTCCAGGACCTCGGCAGGGTTAAAATGGGCATCAAATTTCTGGACAGTAACGGTAAGACACTCTTCAGCCATGGAACCCTGATGATCGAAAGGCCCTCTAACAGAGATTTTATTGAGACGGCCAAGGAATTTTGTCCAAGTGAACCACTGATAACGCAAGACACCAAAAATGTTCATATTTTAACACCTGTGTGCCGTTTTAATTCGCTTACCGGTGCCATTGTTACTTCTATTGATATACAGGACCTCGCAAGGGAATTCCTCGGTCCCATTAAATCCGGTTCAAGAGGATATGCCTGGATGATGGATAGTAGTGGGAATCTCCTTTACCATCCTACTCAATCTCAAATGGTAGGCAGGAATTTATACAAGACTGATACTTCCTGCTTTGAGTGCCATAAGTCCTTTGATGTTGAGAAAAAGATCATAGAAGGAAAAGGTGACTATTCCGGAAAATACGTTGCACCCACAGGAGAGGATAAAGTTCTGGCCTTTTCCACAGCTTCAGTTGGAGATTCAAAATGGATAGTAGCAGTATCAGCACCATATTCCGAGGTCACGATGGCAATTCAGTCATCCATGAAATTTCATTCATGGCTCATTATCCTGATCTTTGTGACAGCAAGCATTGCTTCTGCAATGCTGATCGTCCTGAACAGAAAACGGGTCAAGGCTGAAGAAATTGCGAAGCATGAAAAGGAACTGGAGAGATACGCTGAAGAACTCGAACATAAAGTTGATATCAGGACAAAGGAACTGTCAACAGAAAAGGAAAAGCTTAATACGGTTGTAAGTGCGATCGGAAGCGGTATCATTCTCATTGATAATGACAGAAGAATACTATGGATAAACCAGACGATGAAGGAAATGGTAGGAACAGATATTACCGGTATGAGGTGTGATGATTTTTTTGAGGATTGCAAAATCATCGCTTCCTACAAAGTCGATGATATGCAGACTGATGTATTGTCGGATCTTTTTGGTAAGAAAGATAAATATTTTCAGGTTACAACCGCACCGGTAAAGGATCTGGAAAAAGGAGTGCAGGGCTTTATCAGACTTGTGGATGATGTGACAGATATTAAGAGGATGGAAGAACAGATGATGCACTCCGAGAAGTTGGCACTGCTCGGAAGATTGACTACCGGAATAGTCCATGAGATAGGGAACCCGTTAACATCGGTATTTTCTTTTGTTCAGATGTTGAAGGAGAAGGAACAGGATGAATTTAAGACAGAGAGCCTCGAGACAATCGATTTATTTATGAACAGAATCGCCGATATTCTGAATCAACTTTCCGGTTTTTCGAAGATGCCCCCGCTGAACCTTAAATCCTGCAAGGTGAACAGCCTGATAGCAGATGCCCTTTCCCTTATCCAGTATGACAAGGAAGTTAATGAAATCACCATCGTGAGAGATTTGCTGCCTGACATACCCAGGATAACCACCGATGAAAACTATTTCTCCCAGGTCATCGTGAATATTATACTGAATGCAGCTGATGCGATGCCTGACGGAGGAACGCTGACTATACGCAGTAGCATAAATGACAGAAACATTGTCATCGCTTTTGAGGACACAGGAGTCGGAATACCAAAAGAGAGCCTTACAAGAATTTTCGATCCTTTTTACACAACAAAGGAGAAGGGAACAGGCCTGGGACTTGCGGTAAGCCAAAATATTATCGAGAAACTTAATGGAAGTTTATCAGTAGAAAGCGAACTCAATAAGGGCTCCAGGTTTGTGATTACCCTTCCGGTAGAGAGGATATAATTATCTTCTCTGAATCAGGTTCCTGATTAACCACCTTAATCAAAGTTATCCTGCTACCGCTAACAGTTTCTTCCACATTAATTTCATCGATATGAGATTTTATCAAATCCAGCGACTTTCTACTGCTATCGGAGGAAATATCAAGATCGCTCTGCTCAGTCTCAATCGAGATCGAGAACTTTTCTTCATGCAACCTGAATTTCAGATAATAGTTGTCGGTATAACCATCAACAGTCAGTATGTTGGCAAATAATTCAATTAATGCGATCTGCAATTGCCCTGTTATATCCGGTCGGATATTGTAGTGCCTGGTGATCCCCTCAAGTGACTTAACGGCCACAAGTTCGGTATCTGGATCTGGTGGTATCGTTATATCAAAAGACGGAGTCCTGTCGGCTTTGACGGTCTGCCGCTTATCAGCAATTATCAAATCTTTAACTGTGTCATACGGTTCTCTGCGGATCTCCTTATGATATAACCCCTTAATGATATCAATTAATACCGCATCTTGTGCAAGTTTAAGGGTACTAAATCCGATTTCGACCGCGCCAGAGGAGTTAAGTTGATTAATAATCTTGTCAAGCTCATCCTGCTTTACAGCAAGCTTTTCTGAAAGATCTGCCAATACAATATCTGTATCATTGACTAACAAAAATCTCAGGAAATTCAAAGACGGTTTTCTCATCTCAAACTGAGATATATGCGTCTTTAAAAGAGACATCCAGTAGGTATAAATCTTCCCTCTCGTCACCTCACGTACATAAATGTCCCAGAAATTGTTTTCAGATACCGCCATGTTAGCCTGACGCAATGCCTGAACAAAACTCCTGATATAGAAAGGATTGCCGTCAAAGATATCAAGGCAGTCAGTTATATGCGTTTCAATACCCAGAGTATATTTATTACAAAGCGATTTAAAAAGATCTGAAGAATCATCCCTGGTTAATCCTGATAAATTGATCACCTCAAGACGCTCACCGATAGATGTCTCTTCAAAGAACATTTTCTTGAGGTCTGAGTGAAATCCGGCAATTATATGAGGCGTATGACAGGACTGCAGATAATTCTCAAAAAGCATCCAGAAATTTTCTTTATCACCAGTTGCATTAAGATCGCAGACTCTTCTGATTTTATCAAAATCATCTATTATCACCACAAGAGGCATGCCGGTGCTGGCATAACTTTGATAAGGAGCTGATATCGCAAATGAAAAGAGATTGATAACATCTCCATCTTCCTGAAGTTCCGAAAAATTATCTATAGCGTCTATAGCCCACTGAACATTTGCCTCTTTAGCAATCCTTTTTAAATCTTCAGATAAATGGACACCTGTTAACATAATAGACCGGTCTCTCTTGAGGAAAGCAAGGCTCTGAAGTACGAAATTATAGAGGTAATCTTTTGAAAATTTTTCTATGGAATTGATCGCTGACTTGACAGTATAGAAAAAAGGAATCGCATCATTTTGATGATCAAAAAAATGACTATACAGATGTTTTAAAAATTCCGTCTTTCCAACGCCCCGTTTTCCGGAAAGGAAAATACTGTTAGCATCACCAGCCCTCGCTTCGGAGGTAATATTTTTCAGAAAGCCAAACTCGCCCTCTCTTCCCAGGAAATTCTTTGCATTAAAATCTTTTGGTGTCATTGGTTAAATATTTATTAGTTATTAGTACTTCCTAACAGTTAATGAGTAATTGTCAGAGGTATACTACCCTGTCGCCTCCACCTTTCTTGGCAAGGTAAAGTGCCTGGTCAGTCTTTTCAATAAGCTCCATGATAGAAGAAGCATCATCCGGATAAGTAGCAAGCCCTATACTTACTGATAAAGGCATTTCAATATTATGCTGACTCAATGTCCTGTCAATATGATCCTTCACTCGGTTGGTAATCTGAATAGCATCGATTTTCGGAGTCTGGGGAAATATAGCAACAAACTCATCACCGCCAAACCTGGCAGCAATATCTATCGCTCTCAGAGATTTTTCCATCCTATGTGCAAGATTTTTGATCAGATTGTCACCAGCTATATGGCCAAACGTATCATTGTACTCCTTGAATTTATCCAGATCAAGCATCATGAAACTGAAGGGATGTTTGTATCTGATATAGCGTGTAATTTCTTCTGACAATCTCCTGTTAAGATATCGACGGTTATAAATGCCGGTCAAAGGATCCGTAATCGACAGTTTTCTCAATTCTTCTGTCTGCTCAAACAGAAGGCTTCTCTCAATAGCAATCGAGCTATTATCGATAATCGACCTCAGCAAAGCTAAATCATCTTTATTGAAAGCATCCCCCTGTGCCTTGTCAGATACATTGAGAACCCCTGTAACTCTATTTTCAATATTTATCAAGGCGCTTATGAAGGATTTAGTCTTATAATGTGCCCTGTTTGCCTGTCTTATCCTCGGATCTTTTTCTATGTCTTCCACAAGAATAGATCCACCGCTGTCAAGAACCATACTTGCGATGCCCTCGCCCTGCTTTATCCGCATGTTTTCCTTAACTTTATCACCATGACTTTTATGAGCCTCCACAACGAGTTCGGATTTATCTTTGTTTAAAAGCATTAAAGACCCCTGTTCCGCGTTTAGAAGCTGCAATGATTTTTCGAGCAGTGTCTTTAAGAGTTCATTCCTGTCGAGAACACCTGTTATTGAGCTCGAAAAATCTGATAAACAGGTCAGGGTTTCGTCTGCCAGTCTGGTTTTTTCTACCGCAATTCTAAGATCATGATTTTCAAGATTCAGTTTGACGTAATCAGTAAAAGCATTCATAATTTTCATGTCCTGTTGTGAAAACTTCTTGTCAAATATTGCTATTATTCCTTCAATATTAATACCGATAAAAATCGGAAAAAAATTAGATGCCATTACTCCCGTTAAAAGGCCTGTATCAACAACGCCCTTCAAATCTTCGTAATACACAGAAGTTTTTGAAATAAGCATCTTCTTGACTGCTGGATTCTCTGCATCAATCTGGAAATCTTCCGTATTGTCACTTAACCTGCCCGAACTGCAAACAGTCCTATACGTATCACCTTTGTCGTCAAGTAACATTAATGCTGATGACATGCCTCCAAAGACAAACTCAATTGTATCCAGTATATATCTGTAAAGTAACTGAGGATTTTTAGACAATGTCCCGAACGTTTGACTGTCGAACAGTGATGTCATACGCATAAGTTTTTCGTCAAGCCTGTCTTTATCTTCGATGCTCCGCAATATACGGTTTATCGTTAAATTCACATATTCCATAACCGTTGCTGCATTGTCTACTCCGACAAAATTTAATGGTCTTGAAACCGGAATTTCAGGAAGGTTGTGATCTCTGGCAATTTTTATAAATTCAAGTAAATCGCCATATTCGGCAAAATCCCCCCTTCCTACGATGAATGCCTTTTCTCCAAATCTGTTTATAGGTAACACAAAATTTAGCAGCCGGGAGTTACATTTGAAAAATTCTGGCTCAGTTGCATGAAGGAAATTATTACATGAATCCGGACAATCGAGATTTACGTGATTTGCTGACCTGATAAACTTGCACAATTGGTTTTCATTCACAACAATTAATCTCTTTCCTTCCTCATCAAATACACTAAATTCAAAATTCACAATATCAGAAAGTTTCTGGAGATGTTCAGCCCATTCCATTGAAGAGAAAAAATGCGCAAGGGTCATTTCATTTCTACGGTCTTGCGGGACCGGAGAAGAAGAACTTTTATGGTCATCTGCATTTGGCATATGCTGCCCCAGGTTAGGTTTGATTAGAGAGAAATAATTATCAACGTATTTAGACACACGTTACCTCTCCTAAACATAATTCGCAAAAAACAGGCCAAACTTATAACCCGTTGATTTATTGATATTCCCCGACACAACGATCTATAGTCATGTAAATTATTCCGACATGGTACTGTAAATACTATATTAAAAAGCTGAATTATTCAGAAAATATAAAGAGTTCTCTAATGTATAAATATTTTACACTTTTGTGGATGATAAATCAATACAATACTCAATCTTCAGTATTAATCAAACCCTACCCCTCTGAATAGTCATTTACCTGTCAACCGGTTTGGCTCTAATATGCGACGGGCATCACTTTCGCTCATAATCCCTTTTTCAATTGTAAGTTGCTTCACTGATTTGCCAGTACGATAAGCCTCTTTAGAAAGCTCTGCAGCAGACGAATATCCTATAACCGGGTTAAGAGCAGTTGCCATCGCAATGGTTCTTTCCGCATAGGCACTGCATTTTTTTTCATCCGCCTTGATTCCCGAAATACACTTTTTTGTAAATGAATTTACTCCATTTGACAAAATTTCTATCGAAAAAAGAAGATTATGAGCTATAACCGGCATCATGACATTAAGCTCAAGTTGAGACGCCTGGGTAGCATAAGCAATAGCTGTATCATTGCCCATGACCTGGAAACAGACCATATTCAACATCTCAGCCATAACCGGATTGACTTTCCCGGGCATTATAGAAGAACCCGGCTGAACTGCAGGCAACTGAATTTCAGCCAACCCTGTACGCGGACCCGAACTCAGCAACCGGATATCATTAGATATTTTTGTAAGAGTTACAGAAACTCCTCTCAGTGAAGCACTCAGCTCAAGGGCTTGATCCACATTCTGGATGCCTTCAAATAAATTTTCAGATGCCTTGAATTTTATTCCTGATATTTTTCTTATTTCACTAAGGATACATCTCCGGAAACGCGGTTTAGCATTAATTCCGGTACCCAGGGCATTGCCTCCAATGGGCAACGACAATAAAGATTGAAACGCATTATTTATTCGGCATATATCATTGTCCAGAGCCTTCGCATACCCGCCAAATTCCTGCCCGAGTCTTACAGGGACAGCATCCTGCAGGTGTGTTCGACCGGCTTTAACTATATGGTCAAATTCTCTGGCCTTTTTTGAAAATGCATTTTTCAGAGCCTTTATAGCCGGAATCAGGTCGTCTCTGACAGCCTCATATGAAGATATATATATAGCCGTAGGAATAGTATCGTTAGTTGACTGTGCCATGTTCACATGATCATTAGGATGAATAAGACTGTAATCGCCTTTTTGACCGCCAAGTATCTCGATCGCCCTGTTCGCGATAACTTCATTTGCATTCATGTTCTGGGATGTTCCGGCACCTGCCTGATAAACATCAACAACAAAATCATTGTCATGAATCCCACGGATAACTTCTAGCGAAGCCTTTTCTATAGCTTTATACATTTTCCTGTTTAATAGACCAAGGGAGGAGTTAGCTCTTACGGCAGCAAGCTTTACAATTCCCTGGGCCCTTATGAATTTTCTCGGCAGCCTTAGCCCGCTTACCGTGAAGTTATCCATAGCCCGTTTTGTCTGAACTCCGAAGTAAACATCATCAGGAATTCTTAGTGTCCCAAGACTATCCTTTTCTGTTCTCAACTTCCTGCTCCTCTCATATGTATGTTGATTAAAAATATGCCATAGTTTACCACATTAAAAAATGAATTCGTAACATACATTATTCATTATATTTACCATTTCAGAGAAGTTATGATTTTGACAGTATTTTGCGGTTAATTTATAATGAGCGCATATGATACCTGTCCATGAAATTTTACTCCGCCTGCTGCTCGCGGCTGTGATCGGCGGTATAATTGGTTTTGAAAGAGAGATCCACGGAAGGGCTGCGGGTTTCAGAACTCAGTTAATTGTATGTGTTGCAGCCTCACTCATAATGATCTTATCCGAGAACTATTATTTCCACATACATACTTTAGATTCATCTCTCCGGATCGATCCTGCGAGAATTGCTGCCGGTGCCCTCATAGGCATCGGTTTCCTCGGAGCAGGAGTTATCATAAAGAGCGGTTTTGCTGTAAGAGGACTGACAACAGCAGCATCGATATGGATCGTATCTGCCATAGGACTGGCAATAGGAGGGGGGCTGTATCTTGAAGGAGCCATAACCGCAATAATAACAATCACCGCTCTGATCGCCTTGCGAGTAGTGGAAAAAAAGATCAAGGTCTTACGCTTCAAAATTATCTCAATTTCAACTCCTGTCATGGAAGATGCAGAAGATACAATTGCTTCCATAATCACAAAATACAATTTTAATATTCATTCGATTGATTATGAAAAAAGTAAAGCGAGTGGAGAAATAATGTATCGTTTTGTGGTTTCAACAAGAATCAGGGGAGACATCAGGCATTTATTTCTGGAATTAAGTTCACTTGAATTCATTAATTCATTAAAAATCTCCGGTTAAATTCTTACGGGAAACAATAACTGAAACAACAGAAAAATGATGGATTAATTATTTAAAAGCTTATTATAAGGATAACGTCTCAGGAAACCCATAAACTGTTCAATTGTATGTGAGTGCTCCTTGGATTTTTTGTATAGAAGAGAAAAGTCCCTGACAAATTTATCCTCTTTAAAAACTGATGTTTTCAGACTCCCATATTTAACTTCTTTTCTGGTTGTCCATCTTGACATAATCGAAGTTCCTAAACCTTCTTCAACTGCACCTTTTATCGACTCAGTGCTACCCATAATAAGGGATATTTTCAACTGCTGCTGGGACATACCATGCTTCGCAAGGTATTTTTCTATTGCCTGCCTTGTTCCCGAACCCTCTTCCCTGAAAATAAGGGGTTCTTTTGACAGTTCTATTATAGATATGCTTGATTTCTTGGCCAGATGATGGTATGGAGACATTATAAAAACCATTTCATCCGGAATCAATTTTTCCAATAATAATTTCTGCTTGTTAACGTCGCCCTCAACAAGCCCGATGTCAACGCTGCCGGCATTCAGAAAGTCAACAACATTTTTTGTGTTTCCAACTTGCAGATGAATAGCAACTTTAGGAAACTTTCTCCTGAAATCAGCAATAACTGCCGGCAACACGTAATTGCCTATTGTTGAACTGGCGCCAACAGATATTACGCCTTTAACCAGTCCCGTAACCCCTCCTATCTCTTTTTCCGCAGCAGCATAAAGAGAGCTGATCTCCTTTGCATATCTGTAGAGCATTTCTCCTGCTTTGGTAAGTGTAATAACGCACCCTGATCGATTAAAGAGCTTGGTCCCGTACATTTCTTCAAGTGCCTGAATCTGGAGACTGACTGCAGGTTGGGTGAGACGGATTATTTCTGATGCTCTTGAGAAACTTTTCGTTTCTGCAACTATGGAAAATACTTTTAATTTATGATCGTCCATACCTAAGATTTTAATATTACTCAAGAAAATAAATAAAGTCAACTAACAGGTAACTTCTAATGATGAAAGGGAAATTTAACATATATTTTTTATCGTTTTTGAAAGAAATGAAGCGTAACAGCAAATATATATAGGCTCGTCAATAAGCCGTTTTAATTTATATATTATAAGTATCGCCTTGACACAATACACATCCTTTGATTTATAATTATGAACTCTTTTTTTAATGAATCTATTTCCACCTTAATAAAGAAAGTTGAAAAGTCAATATAGGGGTCTGTTTACACATATAACAATAAGAAGAGGAGGTGTGCATGAAAAAGTTTTCAT
>CAYPIT010000086.1:0-10412 GCA_964410825.1 uncultured Nitrospiraceae bacterium | reverse complement strand
TCGGCTCAGAACCAAACACTCAGACATGTCCGGTATGTACAGGGCTGCCGGGAGTCCTTCCTGTTATGAACAGAAAAGCTATTGAATATGTTATAAGGACAGGCCTTACGGTGAATTGCGAAATTTCATTACACAGCAGGTTTGCCAGAAAAAACTATTTTTATCCTGATCTTCCCAAGGGCTATCAGATAAGCCAGTTTGAACTGCCTCTCTGCGGATGCGGCTATGTTGATATTAATGTCAATGGAAGCACTAAGCGAATTGGATTAACAAGAATTCATCTTGAGGAAGATGCTGGGAAAAATATACATGAGGGTACAGGAAATGAAAGTTTTGTTGACCTGAACAGGGCAGGGGTTCCTCTTATGGAAATTGTTACAGAGCCTGATATCCGTAGTCCTCAGGATGCCGTTGAATTTGTGAAAAAGCTAAGACTGATAGTACGCGATATAGGAGTGTGTGACGGGAATATGGAACAGGGGTCATTAAGGTGTGATGCAAATGTTTCTGTAAGGCCTGAGGGGCTGCAGGAGTTAGGCACAAAGACTGAAATAAAGAACATGAACTCTTTCAGGTTTATTGAAAAGGCGCTTGATTACGAAATAAAAAGACAGGAAAAGGTTCTTGGTGAAGGCGGTCGGATTGTACAGGAGACAAGGCTTTGGAATTCAGATAAGGGGATTACGGAATCGATGCGGTCAAAAGAGGAAGCACATGATTACAGGTATTTCCCTGATCCGGATCTTTTACCAATTGAATTTGAGAAATCATGGATAGAAAAAATTAAGGAAAATATCGGCGAACTTCCTGATGCCAGGCGGGACAGGTTTATCAAAGAGCATCAGCTGCCGGAAGAGGATGCTAATTTGATCGCAATTAATAAATTTTTTTCTGATTTTTTTGATGATGCCGTTAAACTTGGTGGTGATCCAATAAGTTTAACCAACTGGATGAAGGGAGAACTGATGCGGCTGTTGAATGAAGATAATAAGCAGATGGATGAGAGTCCTTTAAGACCTAAGCAACTTGTTGAGTTGCTGGAACTGCTTGACAAAGGCACAATAAGTAGTAAAATTGCCAAGACGATTTTTGAAGAAATGTATAATACCGGGAAAGATGCGGAAGAAATTGTAAAAGAAAAAGGACTCGTTCAGGTGAGCGATGAGTCAGAGCTTGAGAAGATAGTAGATGATATTATCTCCAACAGCCCTGGCGAGGTCGAGCGCTTTAAGGGAGGCGAGGCGAAATTAATGGGGTTTTTTGTAGGCCAGGTTATGAAGCAAACTAAAGGGAAGGCAAATCCAAAAATTGTGGATGAGCTGTTGAGGAAGAAGTTGAAATGAAAAGACAGGATCCGAGGAGTCGAGGGTTTGAGTCAGTCAGTTAACAATATGGGAAAGATACTCGTTGTAGAAGACAAAAAGTCGATGGCTGAAATGCTTCAGGAGACGCTGGAACTTGAAGGCCATGAGGTCATTATTGCCGGAGACGGAGCTGACGGTATAAAAAAGCTGAAGGGCGATAAAGTGGATCTTGTTCTGACAGACCTTAAGCTTCCAAAGAAGAATGGGATGGAAGTTTTGAAGTTTTCAAAGAAGAATAATCCCTTAATACCTGTAATTGTTATGACCGCTTTTGGCTCAGTGGATACTGCTGTCAATGCAATGAAAATGGGAGCATATGATTTTATTACAAAGCCGCTTGATATAGATCATCTGAATTTGCTGATTGACAGGTCTCTCAAAAACCAGAAACTGGTTGCTGAAAACCTGTTGTTGAAAGATACCTTATCGAAATATTTATTTTCTGATAAAGTTGAAGCACCCAATATTATCGGAAAAAGCAGAAAGATGATTGAGGTAGCCGAAAGCATTCAGAAAGTTGCCCCTGCAAAGACTACAGTATTGCTTTTAGGCGAATCAGGTACCGGCAAGGAACTGTTTGCAAGAGCTATACATGACTTGAGCCTTAAGAAAGAAAATCCATTTGTTGCGATAAACTGCGCTGCCATTCCGGGCGAACTGCTTGAATCAGAGTTGTTCGGCCATGAAAAGGGCGCCTTTACGGGTGCAATTAATAGAAAGATCGGGAAACTTGAACTTGCAAATAACGGAACGGCATTCCTTGATGAGATAGGAGAGATGGAAATATCATTGCAGTCAAAAATGCTGAGGGCACTTCAGGAAGGAGTAATAGACCGTGTAGGAAGTTCTAATCCGGTAGAAATAGATATCAGGGTTATAGCTGCCAGTAACAAGGATCTGGAGGCTGCTGTTTCCGAAAATTCTTTCAGGGAGGATTTGTATTACAGGTTGAGTGTTTTTCCGATCAAGATTCCCCCGCTAAGGGAGAGAAGGGATGATATACCCCTGTTGGTCGATCATTTTATATCTAAATATTCTGCGGAGATGAATCTCGGGCATAAAGAAATGAGCGTAGATGCCCTTGAAGTACTGAAGGGTTATTACTGGAAAGGTAATGTCAGAGAGCTTGAGAACATAATCGAGAGGGCACTTATACTATCTGAGGGGGATTCAATAAATCAGGAGGATCTAAGGTTGTCTACTGTGACTTCCGGTCGATCTCTTGATGATATTTCGTTAGATGGATCACTTGAACAGACTGCCAAGAAGGCCCTGAAAATTGCGGAGAGCCGACGGATAAGAAAAGCGCTTGAAGATACTCAGGGCAACAAAAGCAGGGCAGCAGAAATTTTAAAGGTCAGCTACAAAACTTTGCTGACCAAAATTAAGGATTATAAGATTGTAAACTGAGTAAAAATTAAAAGTCAAAAATCAAAATTAAGGTAAATTTTATTTAAATTATTTATCCACAATTTTTATTTTTTATATTTTATTTTTGATTTGGTTAGTCTTAGGTATTCTATTACCAGGAGTTAATTTTGTGGATTTTCTACTCTATTCTTACCGCTTTTTTGCTTGCCACAAGTGATGCCCTGACAAAGCGCGCCCTTGTTTCACGTGATGAGTATTTTGTGGCATGGATGAGACTGCTTTTTGCATTGCCTGTCCTTGTGCCAATCCTTTTCTTTATCGAGATTCCTTCTCTTGACAGGACATTCTGGCTTGCAACGCTGTCTGCTCTTCCACTCGAAATTGCAGCATTAATTTTATACACAAAGGCGTTAAAGGTATCTCCCATCAGTCTGACAATGCCTTTTCTGGCACTGACGCCTCTGTTTCTCATTATAATGGCTTATTTAATAGTTGGAGAAAGTGTCTCGATTTATGGAGGGACAGGTATAATGCTGATGGCTCTTGGCAGTTATATTCTGAATCTTCACAAGATGAAATATTCTCTGTTAGAGCCTGTAAAGGCGGTATTCAGAGAAAAAGGATCGGTTATGATTATTCTTGTTGCCTTTATTTTCAGTATTACGGCTTCGCTCGGGAAGGTTGCGATTGAGCATTCATCACCGGTTTTTTTCGGTAGTTTTTACTTTATACTTGTCACTATTTTATTCACGCCGATCGCTATGGTCAAAAACAGAAGGAGACTTACTATCGCGAAAAAAGATATACTGCCTCTCTCATCCATAGGTGCCACCTTTGCTCTCATGATAATTTTCCATATGCTTGCAATGAGTCTCGCTAACGTTGCATATATGATATCAATCAAAAGGACGAGTCTTTTATTCAGCATTTTGTATGGTCACCTGTTGTTTAAAGAGGGAAAAATAGCAGAAAAAGTCCTTGGTGCTATTATTATGCTTATCGGGTTTGTATTAATTGTCTTCAGTAAATAATGAAAATTGCGATTGATTTATTGATTATAAAAGACAATAGCTGTTTCATGGATTTTCCCTAATTTTAGGCCAAGTAACAATATATTAGAGTCCGTTATACAGATTGGCAATACAAAAAGAAATATGTTAACCTTAGTGATAGGAGGCTGATAAGTTGTATAGAAGTATAGCTATATGGGTTTTGTTCGGCCTCATGATGATCCTTGTTTTCAATCTTCTCGAGACATCAAAGCCGAACGAAGAAATGATATTTTCAGATTTCTCTGCAAGTCTGCAGCAGGGTGAAGTTGCGGAAGTAACTATTAAAAAACCAGAAAATCTGATAGTTGGTACTATGAAAAATGGGGCAAAGTTTAAGACCTATGCCCCGGATTATCCTGATCTTGTAAAAGAGCTTAGACAGAAGGGAGTAAGAATTACTGCAAGACCTGATCATACTCCCTGGTACATGAATGTGCTTTTCAATTTTGGACCTATCCTCTTGCTCGTTTTTCTCTGGGTATTCTTTATGAGGCAGATGCAGTCTGGAGGTAACAAGGCCCTCTCTTTTGGCAGGAGCAAAGCAAAGCTCGTATCTGAAAAAGGAGTTAAGGTAACATTTACTGATGTGGCTGGCATAGAAGAGGCAAAGGAAGAAGTACAGGAAATTATCGAATTCCTGAAAGACCCCCAGAAATTCCAGAAACTGGGCGGGAAGATCCCTAAAGGAGTCATGCTTATTGGCCCTCCTGGGGCAGGAAAGACATTACTTGCAAAAGCGATAGCCGGGGAGGCTGGTGTACCGTTTTTTTCTATCAGTGGCTCTGATTTCGTAGAAATGTTTGTCGGAGTAGGGGCATCCAGGGTTAGAGATCTTTTTGAACAGGCAAAGAAAAACTCACCATGCATTATATTCATTGACGAAATTGATGCTGTTGGCCGTCACAGGGGAGCGGGACTTGGAGGTGGCCATGATGAACGTGAACAGACCTTAAACCAACTCCTGGTAGAACTTGACGGTTTTGACCAGAATGAAGGCATTATAATCATTGCGGCAACTAACAGGCCGGATGTTCTTGATCCTGCACTTTTAAGACCGGGCAGGTTTGACCGGCAGGTAGTCGTGCCTCAGCCGGATGTTAAGGGCAGGCTTGAAATAATGAATGTTCACTGCAAAAACGTACCTCTCGATGAGGATGTGAATCTTGAGACACTTGCGAGAGGAACTCCCGGCTTTTCTGGCGCTGACCTTGCGAATCTGATCAATGAAGCAGCGTTGCTTGCAGCCCGGCAGTCAAAAGCAAATGTTGAAATGATCGACTTCGAAAGCGCTAAAGACAAAGTGATGATGGGCAAGGAAAGAAAGAGCATGATTATTACTGAGGAAGAAAAGAACAATACTGCCCATCACGAGGCAGGTCATGCGCTTGTGGCAAAATTAACCCCAGGCACTGATCCCATTCACAAGGTGAGCATTATTCCACGTGGTTTGGCTCTGGGCGTTACTCAGCAGCTCCCGATTGATGACAGGTATACTTATCCCAAAGAATTTATATTAAATACTCTGGCGGTACTTATGGGCGGCAGGGCTGCTGAAGAAATCTGCCTTGGACACATCACAACTGGAGCAGGTAATGATCTCGAGAGGGCAACTGATCTGGCACGAAAAATGGTCTGTGAATGGGGGATGAGTGAAAAGCTGGGGCCTCTTACTTTCGGGAAAAGAGAAGAGCAAATATTCCTTGGCAAAGAACTTACCAGACATAAAGACTACTCTGAAAAAACTGCTGAGGAAATAGACGACGAAATCAGGACTATTGTTGCAGACAGATATGATTATGCAAAACAACTACTTCTTGATAACAAGCCAATTCTAATCAAGCTGGCAGAGGCATTACTTGAAAGAGAAACCCTTAATGCAGCCGAAATTAATAAGGTAGTAAAAGTTGCGCAGGATGGCGATAAAGAACCTGAACCAGAAGTCGATGCCGGTACTGTGTCGGAAGCAACTGCTTAACTTATATTATCTTCAGATTCTATCATCTTACATCCCCTTCAATACTTTCAATACAATTCAATTAATCAAAACCTGTTTTTGATGCTTGACTGATGGACAAATATTAAGTTGCTTTTTTAGGATGCCTTGCATCCTTCATCGTAAATCCTGTATCTTTTTTGTGGAGATATAATGAAACTAAAGTGGCGAAATTTCGATTTTGACTTTTCTAAAAAAACGTACATCATGGGCATTCTGAATGTCACTCCGGATTCTTTTTCTGATGGCGGTCAATTCTTCAGTACAGACAAAGCTGTTGAACAGGCTTTCCGAATGATAGCAGATGGAGCTGACATCATTGATGTGGGGGGTGAGTCAACCAGACCGGGAGCAGCAGAGATATCAGTAAAAGAGGAGATAAGACGCGTGGTACCGATTATTAAGGCAATTACTAAACAAGCAAGCGTTCCTGTATCAATAGACACATATAAAGCCTCTGTTGCTGAAGCCGCTGTTTCAGCAGGGGCTTCAGTAATTAATGATATAAGCGGACTGCGTTTTGACCCTGAAATGCCTGATCTTGCAGCGAAGAGCAAAGTGCCTGTTGTAATAATGCATATTCGGGGCACACCAAAAAATATGCAGAGGAATCCTTCTTATAAGACGCTCATACCCGAGATCATGGACTATTTGAGAGAAGGGATCAGCATCGCAAGACGTTCCGGAATATCGGATGAAAAAATAATAATTGATCCCGGCATTGGCTTTGGGAAAACCGTTGCACATAATCTTGAAATTATAAATCGTTTAAACGAATTTGCGGGTTTTGAAAAGCCAATACTCCTGGGCCATTCAAGAAAATCATTCATCGGCAATATTCTTGATGATGCTCCTGTTACTGATAGACTTGAGGGAACTGCTGCAGCTGCTGCCATAGGGATATTCAATGGTGCTGACATTATCAGGGTGCATGATATAAAAGCGATGGTACGGGTAGCAAGGATAGCTGATGAAATCAAGAGAGTGTAGCTGTTTAGTATGTCAAGCTGTTGACTGTTGGCGGGATATTTGACTATTGGCAGTTTAGATGCATTCTTCAGGTAATTTCTACTCTCACCAAAGATACGAACTATAATTATGCTTAATTATCAATTGATTATACCGCTAAAGTTTTTTGCTGCGTTATCCGATAAGAACTATGAAAATGGAATTTATGATATATAAAGGTGTTGGCATAAAAAATGCAAAGTAACTTTGAACAGACAGAAATTACTGTGAAAACAGATGACATACTTATATTGCGATTTTATAAAACAAGAAAAGGGGGTAACAAAAAGTGAAAAAAAATTTTGGACAAAAGGGTTTTACACTTGTTGAACTGGCAATAGTCATGGTAATCATAGGCCTGATGATTGGGGCTGTTTTGAAAGGCCAGGCAATGATTGATGATGCCAAGCAAAAGAGACTTATGAACGACATTCAGGGGATAAGCGCAGCATATTTTACATATTATGACAGATATAATGCGATACCCGGGGATGATACGAGCACTCACAGTTGGGCGGGTGTTACTGCTGGGGGCGGTAATGGATTTGTTGCCGGCAATAATGCAAATAATGGAACGGAAGGGCACGAATTCTGGCAGGCCCTTCGATATGCGGGTCTTCTCTCAGGTGACCCAGCTGCAACAGGAGCTGCACATCTGCAGGGGCATCCATATGGCTCAACGTATCAGGTAGGAAACAGAAACTTTGCCGGTATCGGCACAAAAAATTATATTCAGGTTACTACGTTGAACGGCAGTGTTGCTGAGAGGGTTGATATTAAGTTTGATGACGGAGTTTACAACACAGGGACTGTACAGGCCAGTGCCGTATATACCAGTACAAATGTTAATTTGTATTATGGCTTGTAATAACGCATAATTGACAGATGAATCACTGTCTGAAAAAAGGGACGAGTAAAATCGTCCCTTTTTTATCATTTATTAGAGTGCACTGTAATGGGAAAGGCCCTGCTGATAAAGGCGACAGGAGCAGTTGGAATACTGCTCGTCCTGTGCGCTTACATTCTGCTCTGGATATCACCAGATACCGTAATTGATGAAGTAATTATAAGGACGAGAATCGCAATAATTATAAACTTTAGTGGAAGTCTGATGGTTATTTATTACCTTTATAAAAAATGAGAAACATGATGAATAAATTAAGTAGAAAGAATGATCCGGGATTTACTCTTATTGAACTGGCTGTAGTTCTTGTAATTATAGGGATTGTTGTCGGAATGGGGATGGGGCTGTTGGGTTCGATGACCAAAAGAGTTAAATTCAGTGAGACAAGAGATACGGTGAAAATGGTTTTCGACGCTATTATCGGATATGCTGTGGCAAATAAGAGATTGCCTGCAAACCTCACGGTTCTTGGGGTGAAAACAATGGATTCCTATAGCAGTAGTCTATTTTACGATGTGGCAACCGGAATCACTGCTTCTAATCTCTGTACCACTCAAGGGACTTATCTTACAGTCACTGATTTATCTGCTCCGGCCAAAACAAATATCGCATTTATCATATTAAGTGAGGGAGAAAACCAATGCCCTGAGACCGGTGCTTCAACGCCATATACTATAATTGATACAGGTGTTACCGGGAGTTGTGTGGCGGACCCGAACGCCGGCTATGATGATATAGTAATGTATCTGGATATAGATACATTGAGAGAGCAGATATGTAATCCATTCAAAATAGTCACAGAAAGCCTGCCTCTGGGTACGGAAGCGGTTGCCTATCCATCGACTACCATCCAGGCTACAGATGGTACAACTCCTTATGTATGGTCTTCGTCCGGCACTCTCCCTCCTCCATTGACATTGAATGCGGTTTCAGGTCAGATAACCGGCACTCCTACATCAGACGGCACTTTCAGTTTTACGGTGTCAGTAACTGATATTGAGGGAAGAACTGCATCAAAGAGTTTTGCTATTACTATTAATCCGAATGACCCTCAGATAAACACAATTTTTTTACACAATAGTACAGTTGGAACATTATATAATGCAACAATCGCGGCAAACGGGGGCACAGGAACGTATACATGGACAATTTCAGGAGTTTCCTGGTTAAGTGTGACTGGCAATGGGGACACTGCTTCGATTTCAGGCACCCCTGTCACTGCCGGCACATATGCGTTGACGGTTCAGATTACTGATGGAGGAGGAAGAACGGATTCCAGGGTTCTTTCCATAGCAATTAATAATTAATTGAGGTGAAGAAGAATATGACAGAAAGAAATCAATATTCGTCAGGATTCTCATTAATTGAACTGGCTATTGTTCTTGTAATCATAGGCTTGCTTGTGGGTATGGGGGCCGGATTGATGGGTCCGATAACAAAAAGAGCAAAACTCAACGAGACCAGGGACAGAGTAACAGATGTATATAACTCAATCATTGGATATACGATCTCCAATAAAGCGTTGCCTGCGAATCTCACGGTTCTTGGGGTAAAAACAACAGATTCCTATGGCAGTAATCTTTTTTATGATGTGGCTGCCGGAATAACCGCTTCTGATCTCTGCATAACACAAGGGACTTATCTTACGGTCAATGACCTGACAGCTCCACCAAAAACTAATATAGCATTTATTGTTTTAAGTCAGGGCGAAAACCTGTGTAACGAGACGGGAACTTCATCACCGTATACTATATCCGATACGGGAGTCACGGGTTCATGTGCCGCTGACGCCAATTTAGGCTACGATGATACAGTAATGTATCTGGATATAGTTACATTAAGGCAGCAGATATGTAATACCTTTAGAATAGTAACGAGCAGTTTGCCTACAGGTACCGAAGCGTTTGCTTATCCAACAGTTACACTGCAGGCAACAGATGGGACAACCCCATATGTCTGGTCTGTTGCAAGCGGCTCACTTCCCTCTCCTTTGTCACTGGATTCAGCGTCTGGCCAGATAACAGGCACACCTGCTTCGGATGGAACTTCCAGTTTTACGATTACAGCAACTGATCAGGAAAGCAGAACTGTATCAAGGAGTTTTTCGATAACTGTCAATCCCAATAAACCTAAAATTACAACATTGTTCCTGCACAAGGGCACAGTCAGTACCGCGTACAGCGCCACTTTATCCGCAACCGGAGGAGATGGTTCATATTCATGGTCTCTTTCTGCAGGTTCTCTGCCTCCAGGCATTAATCCTTTGAGCGTTGCGGGACAATTATCCGGTACGCCGACAACAGCAGGTACCTATTCCTTTACAGTTCAGGTAACTGATGGTGGTTCCAGAACTGCTACACAGACGCTATCGATTACTGTAGAGGCTGCAGGCGGAGGTGGTGGAGGCGGCGGCGGTAGTGGTGGTAGTAGCGTATTATGGATAGGTCAAAGTGGAGGTAATCTACAATCGTGTGATACTGCGGGAACGTGCACAGATCATGGAGATAAAGGAGGAAATATTAACTCAACAGTGGCGTTTAGCAGTGCATTATGGATTGGGCATAATGGAGGAGTGCTTCAATCCTGCGACAGTACCGGCTCTTGTACAAGTCATGGAGACAAAGGCAATGATATAAAAGCCATGGCGGTATTTGATAGCAAGATATGGATAGGACATAAAGGAGGGATATTGCAGTCATGTAATACTTCCGGTTCTTGTA
>CAYPIT010000085.1:0-10531 GCA_964410825.1 uncultured Nitrospiraceae bacterium | reverse complement strand
ACTCCCGGCAGCCCTGTACATACCGGACATGTCTGAGTGTTTGGTTCTGAGCCGAATTCAGTGGAACAACCGCAGAATATCTTTGTCTCAGTCGAAAGTTGCGCATGTATTTCAAGACCGATAACCGCCTCGTAGTTCATCTATAACTCCCTTAAAATTTCTCAGTCACAAAGTGGCAAAGGCACAGTGTGACAGAGTGAAATAGCTTTCAACTTTGTACCTGTGTGCCTTTCATAGTGTCGGCTTTCTCTTGTGCCATTCAGTGCCCTGTTCATAAGCATAAGCGGTTTTCAGGACAGACTCTTCATCAAAGTGTTTTCCGATAATTTGAAGCCCGACAGGCAGTCCCTCTGATGAAAAACCGCATGGCACTGAAATTCCGGGCACACCAGCAAGGTTTACAGAAATAGTCAATATATCGGTCAAATACATCTGCAGAGGGTCATCCATCTTTTCCCCAATTTTAAAAGCAGGCGAAGGAGTGGTCGGCGTAACGATCACATCCACATCTTCAAATGCTTTATCAAAATCCTGCTTTATTAATGTTCTGACCTGTTGCGCTTTTCTGTAGTAGGCATCGTAATATCCCGATGACAAAGCATACGTTCCGAGGATTATCCTTCTCTTCACCTCTGCACCAAAGCCATCTTCACGTGTCTTCATATACATGTCTATCAGGTCGTCACCTTCCACTCTCAAACCATACTTTACACCATCATATCTGGCAAGGTTAGACGATGCTTCGGAAGTCGCAAGAATATAATATGCTGCCACCGCATATTCTGTATGCGGAAGCGATATTTCAACCGGTATTGCCCCAAGTGATTCGAGTTTTTTCATCGCTTCTTTTACTGAGGTTTCCACTTCTGCATCCATTCCACTTATGAAATATTCTTTAGGAATACCGAATTTCATACCTTTGAGATCATGTCCGAGAATTGCGGTGAAATCCGGTACAGGCAGATCCGCTGAGGTTGAATCTCTATAGTCATGACCAGTAATAATGTTCATGAGAATAGCGGAATCTCTGACATTTTTTGTAATAGGCCCTATCTGATCAAATGACGATGCGAACGCGACAAGCCCAAAGCGGGAAATCCTTCCATATGTCGGTTTGAATCCGACTACCCCGCAGAATGCTGCCGGCTGCCTTATCGACCCTCCAGTGTCTGAACCGATAGCCGCAATACATTCATCAGAAGCCACTGCTGCGGCTGAGCCACCGCTTGATCCCCCGGGTATTCTTGAGAGATCCCATGGATTACCTGTATGTCCAAACGCAGAATTTTCTGTTGAAGAGCCCATAGCAAACTCATCCAGATTTGTTTTACCGGTCAATATATATCCCTGATCTTTCAAACGCCGTGTACAGGTGCTTTCATAAGGGGGGACAAAATTCTCAAGTATCTTTGAAGAACATGTAGTTGTTACTCCTTCAGTACAGATATTGTCTTTCACCGCAATGGGGATTCCAGATAGCGCAAGCCGCGTGGATCTCTTCATTGTTTCCTCTGCGTTTCTGGCACTCTTCATTGCGCTTTCTTCAACCAGAGTAACATATGATTTTACTTTTCTTTCCACTGCATCTATTCTTCGAAATATCGCGGTCGTTATATCAACAGGACTAATTTCCCCATTGTCTAAAGCCGAGACAGCTCCGCCAATGTCCAGTTCAAAAAGTTTCAATTATTCTCCAGGTAATACTGTTATTTGTTATTAGCTAACTGTTATATGTTGGAAATATTGACATTTTACTACTTTAATCTCTTAGAAACAAGCTTTGTCTTTTCATAAGTTCATCATGTACACTTATATCCGATCCTTTGCAGATATCAGTTTGTTTCTATATAATTTACTTACAATTTTAAATGAAAATGAAACAGTTAGAGTCATCCAGTCGAATGAAAAAACAGGACATCACTAAAAAGAAGGTGCGGCATGATATAAGTCTGTTTACCAGTCATGATATCTATCTTTTCAAGGAAGGGAACCATTTCAGACTGTACAGCAGACTCGGTTCGCATGCAATGACCGTTGATGGGAAAAAAGGCACATATTTTGCTCTCTGGGCGCCAAATGCAAAAAAAGTCACGGTTATAGGAAATTTTAATAACTGGGATAAAGAATCTCATGAACTGTTATTACGGCCGGACAAGTCAGGAATATGGGAAGGATTTATCCCGGGTATTAAAAAGGGGGATATCTACAAATATCATATAGTTTCCAGATATCGAAAGTATCGGGTCGACAAAGGAGATCCTTTTTCCTTTTACTGTGAGTTGCCCCCACAAACAGCCTCGATTACCTGGAATCTGAATTATATATGGAATGACCACAAATGGATGGTTAACAGGGCGAAATATAATTCCCTAAGTGCACCCATGTCCATATATGAAGTTCATCTCGGTTCCTGGCGGCGGGTTCCGGAGGAAAACAACCGATATCTCAATTACAGGGAAATGGCTCATTATCTTGCAGAGTATGTAAAAGATATGGGCTTCACTCATGTTGAACTACTGCCTGTGATGGAACATCCCTTCTATGGTTCATGGGGATATCAGACGACAGGGTATTTTGCTCCCACAAGCAGATACGGGACACCCCAGGATTTCATGTATCTGGTTGATTATCTCCATCAAAAGGGTATCGGCGTGATCCTTGACTGGGTGCCTTCCCACTTCCCTACAGACGAGTTCGGACTTTCATATTTCGACGGTACTTATCTTTATGAGCATGAGGACCCTAAAAGAGGATTCCACCCCGAATGGAACAGCTCTATTTTCAATTACGGGCGAAATGAGGTCAGGAATTTTCTTATCAGCAGCGCCCTGTTCTGGCTTGACAAGTATCATATTGACGGAATCAGGGTAGATGCAGTGGCCTCTATGCTGTATCTGGATTATGCAAGGAAAGAAGGTGAATGGGTACCAAATGAGTATGGAGGAAAAGAAGATCTGGAAGCCATAAGTTTTTTAAAACGACTGAATGAGGCTGTTTACGAAAATTTTCCTGATGTTCATACGATAGCTGAAGAGTCAACTTCGTGGCCGATGGTTTCGAAACCCACGCACCTGGGAGGGTTGGGCTTTGGCATGAAGTGGAACATGGGATGGATGCATGACACATTGGAATACATGTCAAAAAAAACTATTCATAGAAAATACCACCATAATCAACTCACATTCAGTATATGGTATGCATTTTCTGAAAACTTTGTGCTCCCTATGTCCCACGATGAAGTAGTTCACGGAAAAGGCTCCCTTGCCGGGAAGATGCCGGGTGATGAATGGAGGAGATATGCAAATCTCAGATTATTATTTACATATATGTACGGACACCCCGGCAAAAAACTCCTTTTTATGGGCGCAGAGTTCGGCCCCTGGAAAGAGTGGAACCACGATGAATGTCTTGAGTGGCATGCTCTCAAGTATCCATCTCACAGCGGAGTTCAAAAATGGGTCAGGGACCTTAATCGTTTTTACAGAACTGAACGGGCATTGTACGAACAGGATTTTTCAAACAAGGGATTTGAATGGATAAACTTCAGCGACTATGAAAAGAGTATTATTTCATTTATGAGAAAGTCTGAGAATGCAGATGACTTTATCATTTTCGTCATGAATTTCACCCCGATGAAGAGAAATGATTACAAAGTCGCCGTGCCTCGGAGCGGCTTCTACCAGGAAGTGCTTAACAGTGACTCTCAGCAGTATTGGGGGAGCAACATCGGCAATTACGGAGGAGTTCAGGCTGAACCTGTACCATGGGAAGGGAAGCCATATTTTATTAATCTACAACTACCGCCTCTCGGCGCCGTCATATTAAAACCGGGGAAGAAAAGAAAAAAGAAACGAACGTCGCAGGAAAAAAAGTAAAATAGTTCCTGTACTACTTTGCAAAAACCCTGAAGTCAAGATCATTAAAAATCGAGTTCTTGTTTTCCAGTGAGTTAAGCAGTTTCATATCAACATTGTTCGACTCAAGATCGTCATGTAATTTATTAAAATTCCATATATGCTCTTTTACCCTTTTGACCGAGTAGTCCTTTGCGGTATTTGTTGTAATCAAAAAAGCCCAGTCACTGCTCTGGGCAAGTAGCAGCTCCCTTGCCAGTTGATTCAAAAGTCTGATATTCGACAGGTCAGTCTCGCCATTATACTCATCAGCAAGATTTTCCATTGTTTCGGCCATATAATGCAGATGTCTGTAGATCCAGTCATTTTCATTGTTTAACCAGGCATCAAAATAACCCTTGTCCCCCCACGATGTAGAATCCGGTGATATAACCTGATTGTGCGGATGCGTGCCCAGGTACTCAGAGGGAGTTATTGCCTTCATAAAATTGCTGTTACTGATTTCACAGAATACTTTATAAAGGAAATCAGGCCCTTCGAACCACCAATGGCCAAAGAGCTCAGCATCATAGGGTGATAACACCGCAGGGGGCCTGTCCATAATCACACGTAAGGTTTCAAACTGTTTTCTTCTTTCAGAACAGAAATGTGCCGCATGTCTATCCGTCTTTTCCGAAGCCCGTAAAGGATCATATGGTTCTTTACGATCAGTCCCGCCGCTAATCCTGTAATATTTAATACCTGTAAAAGCCCTTGTCCCATCCGGACTTATATAAGGTTTTATATACTCGAGTTCAAGGTCAAATCCTGCATCCCTGTAAAAATCACGGTAATAATAATCTCCAGGATATCCTTCGTCGGCACTCCACACCTGTTTAGAAGATACCGGATCCCTGCCAAATACAGCAACTCCGTTAATTGTAAAAACAGGTGCATACACACCGTACTTCGGAACAGGTTTCCCATTCATCAACCCATGCGAATCAAGAAAGAAAAACCTGAGGTCATATTTACCCAGAATCTTATCAAGACCTTCATAGTAAGCGCATTCAGGCAACCATATACCATTCGGCTTTTTCCCTAAATGCATAGTGTATGAATTAACGGCAATCGATATCTGCGCCTCTACAGTCATGGGATTGTTTCTAAGCAAGGGCAGAAAACCATGAGTGGCACATGAAGTTATAATATCGATTTTACCAAGGTCGTAAAAATAACGGAATCCGTTCAGCAAATTGCAGTTCAGAAATGAGATGAAAAAAGACTTGATATCCTGATATCTCTTTTTATAGAAATGTGCGACCGGAAGCAGATCGCTGTCATTTTTCAGCCTTTGAATTTCCTTTGTTGAAAGCTCGACAAGCTTCTCAAGGTAATCCAGGTACTTGTCGACAAGGTGTTCGTCCGCAAACATTTCTAACAGCGTTGGACTCAACGATATGGTCAATCTGAAATCAACATCCTCCTCTGTCATCTTCTTCATATTCATCAGCAGCGGGATATAAGATTCTGATATGGCCTGAAACAGCCAGTGCTCTTCTAAAAAGTAGCCATATTCAGGATGTTTGACAAACGGGAGATGAGCGTGCAGGACAGGAATCCAATATCCCATAATCTCTTGTCTCTTAATATGCATGAGCGCCTTAATTATTAATAAGGGTAAATTAAATTTATACTGCTGTCATAACAGGTTTAAAAAATTTAATTTATAACGGGTATGAGTGATAATCTCCGGTTTCTTTGTAGTACTTCAGGAGGATAGAATCCAGGTTTGTGTCTTTTATAGTTTCGCTTTTTGAAAATTTCACAATTTCATACGAATTATCTACAATTTTCATCCAGATCTCCTCGTCTGCCGTTTTTGTTACATGCAACGGAGATGTAAGAGGATCCGATTTCAATAGACCGGTAAATACATCTCCTTCCAGTATACCTATCTCAGCTATAAGGGGTTTAAACGACGCAGGATGTACTACATATTGCTTTCCGACCTTGTCGTCTACATCAAACGCGTAAATTTCCTTTGTATGCTCAGCATGAAAAATCTTCACGATCAATGTTGCATTACCAGAGTTAATTTCATTCACATAGTTCTCTAATAGCTCCGCTGTTATCTCCCAGTAGACAAAACTTCGGTCAGTGTTAACCGGCATCATCACTATCGTTTCAACATTATATCCACAGGGGATTGTATGTGGTTCTGATGACTGACGACATAAATCAGAATGTCGATATACGAGATCCTGATTATTTATCCGCTTTTTCATGACTTGCAACATAGAGACTTCCCAAGAGCAACATTCTTGCTTATATTATAAGCTAAAAATCAGTATAATCAACTGTTAAATATTATCCTTTCCGGGGCCATTGAAAAAACTCGGTTTCTGAAAATATATCAGGAAAATTTATATGCATAAAAAAAACTGCATATAGCCTTTTTATATGGTATATTATCCCATAATTACACCTTTTATGTAATAAAATGAACAAAAACCAGTTCTTCAATGAGATAATTACAGGAAAATGTTCGTAATAATGGTCTCATCAGAATGTGCACCTGTTGCCAAGGTCGGCGGACTTGCAGATGTGGTATACGGACTTAGCCGTGAACTTGAGATCAAGGGAAACGACGTTGAGATCATCCTTCCTAAATACGACTGCATGCGGTACGACCATATTTACTCACTTCAGGAAACATACAATGATTTGTGGGTTCCTTATTATGACCAGTGGGTTCACTGTACCGTATTCTTCGGGTTTGTCCATGGACGTAAATGCTTTTTTATAGATGCTCATTCTGAAAAAAACTTTTTTAACCGCGGGATCTTTTATGGCGATAATGATGATCCTGAACGTTTTGCTTTTTTCTGCAGGGCAGCACTCGAGTTCATGCTTAAATCAAATAAGCATCCTGACATAATCCACTGCCATGACTGGCAGACGGGAATACTGCCCGTACTTTTATTTGACATTTATAAATACCTGGGCATGTCTCACCCTCGAGTATGTTACACTCTGCACAACTTAAAGCATCAGGGTATGACAGGGAAGTTTGTTCTTGATGAAGTTGGATTAAAAAATAATGGATATTATTTCCATTCTGACCGTCTGCAAGACAATTTCAATCACTTTGCGGTAAACCTGATGAAAGCAGGGATCGTTTATTCAAATTTTGTAACAACAGTATCTCCAACTTACGCTGGTGAAATCAAATACACGGATCAGAGCTTCGGTCTTGGTCATACACTTCATGTGCATGAAATTAAATTTGGAGGAGTTTTAAACGGAATCGATTATGATGTATGGAATCCCGAAACAGACAGTCACATAGCTCACAATTACGGTATCAGCAACATAGATGCCAAATACAGGAATAAGGAAGCACTGCGCCACAGACTTCTTCTTAGACAGGATTATAAACCCATCTTTGCATACATTGGACGACTGGACCATCAGAAGGGAGTTCATCTCATCAGACACGCAATATTTTATGCGCTTGATCACGGCTGCCAGTTTGTACTTCTGGGATCAAGTCCTGATCATGAAATTAACAGTTATTTCTGGCAGTTGAAGCATCATCTAAATGACCACGCTGACTGTCATATAGAATTAGGATACAATGAAGAACTGGCACATATGATCTATGCAGGTGCAGACATGATAATAATTCCCAGTCTTTTTGAACCATGCGGTCTGACCCAGTTAATCGCCATGAAGTATGGAACGATCCCTATAGTCAGAGATACAGGCGGATTAAGCGATACTGTCTTTGATGCCGACTATGCGCACAGGCCATATAATGAAAGAAATGGTTATCTGTTTAATCATTTTGACTCCAATGGAGTTGAGTCAGCACTGAATCGGGCGATTGGTATGTGGTATTCGTACCCGCAGTATTTCAGGGAATTGATGACAAACGGAATGAGGTACGATTTCTCATGGAACCATCCCGGGAACCATTATCAAAACATCTATGAGCATATTCGGGATAAATAATCGCCGATGAGATTATGATATTTTTACTCCTCCGAAGTATCAACCTTTTTAGTCTGGTCTGCATCCTCGGGATTTTTTACAACAATCTTTTCAACATTAGCGCTTTTTCCATTATTGTTTACGGTTGCACTCTGATCTTTTTCCCTAATCTCTTCCTCTGCAAGATAAGACATGCCACGATATGCACCTGTGTGTTTTGAATAATCCATTTCATGGGCCATTAGTTCCATTTTAGGAGTGCATAGCACTGCCAGCCCGGCAACTATAATTATTACTCCGGAAGAAGTAAGTAATTGTCTGATCCATATTTTTCTTGATGCTTTCATGATAATCTCCTTCTTATGTTTGATCTACTGGTTTTCTTTTTACTAATGTTAAAATTTTATGCTGATAAAACATGTTTCTCCTCTCTTTTACACCTAATGGTGTTTTCATTTTCTGTCATCTTATCGGATTATATTTAAGAATTTATAAGTGGAAAATAAATTTTTTTTATGCCCTGAAAAGGATATTTATAATCGTGTTATTAAGAAAAATTTTAATTTGAGGTATTCAAAGAGAGAAGTATCAAATAAGCTTTAAAATCAAAATGTTAAGAATATTTTCTCATTGCTTTCAGTCGAAATCAGTAAATTAATCTTCAGCAACATCTCTTGATGATATTAATACAATGCCCTGCCCGGGCCGCAGATCATAGGAAAACGGCTCAGGCAGATATTCAAGTTGATATTCAGGAGATATGTCTGTACAGGGTTCTCCTGACTGCATGATATCGCAAAGACTCTTTGTTTTGTAAATCTGGTGATGATAAATGTCTTTATTAAGGATTAACAGCGCCTCTTCCTGTGAATATGTGGATGCCTTCCATAACACGAGAATGTTTGGATTGTCACTTTGTAAAATTTCTGCTGGTGCCTCTTCCCGGAAAATTATATGCTCTTTTTTTATTTTATTCACCTTCTCTATGAATGATGTCAGATCAATATCCGTTTTTTCCCAGCTTTCGGGGTTCGTTTTCACCACATGAAGCCTTTTCCTGAAGCCGAATTCAAATCCCACCGGCATCATGATACCTGAAGAAAACAGGCACGCAAACAGATAACGCTGCTTTAGACCGTTTACATTGCTATCGAGTTCCTCACTTAGCCTTGCTGTATCGTGGCTTTCCGGAAAGCTTACAGAAGGTGCAATTTCCCGGGTCAGGGCATACTGCTCCATCAACCATGGACTGTAAAGGTCCCACCATTTTGAGCTGTTGAAAATGTAATCAAATCCTGCACTGGCCGTCTTTCTGGTCTGGTCCGGCAAACATCCGAGCGTTTCTGCAAAAAAGAGGATATCAGGATAGATCTCCTTTATGTTTCGGATCAGCCTTTTCCAGAAGCTGCTGGGGATCTGATATGCCGCATCACAGCGAAACCCCTTGAAGCCGAGTTTTATTAAAAATTTCACCATATTAAAAAAGTAACTGAAAAGCCCCTCAGCATCCTGAGTATTGCGGTAATCAAACTTTGCGAGATCACCCCAGACCACTTTTTTCCCGTTTTCGATGCAGAAAGGGTGGGCAACGCTTCCCTTTCTTTTCCACTCAAACCACTTCGGATGCTCCATAATAAGCTCTGAATCTACTGCGCAGTGATTTATCACCAGGTCAATCATAACCTTAAGCCCATATTTCTCAGCATTGCATAACATTTCCCTTACCTGTTCTTCATCTGTTTTTTCTTCGGTTTCATCGATGAGAAGGGGATTAAAACTATAATAATCCTTTATGGAATAAAGACTCCCCGAAATTCCTGGGCACTGAACCGGATTTACGAAAGCCCAGTTAAAACCCATTTCAGATGCCCGCTTAAAGTGCCTGTCCCACTGACTGAACCGCCCAAGCAGTAAGGGGAATACGTTGTATATGATCATATTCTCAGGCTGTCTCATCGTTTCTCCTCCCATATACAGTACAAGCGGTCCCTCGCCTGATTGAGCAGAGAAGGAGGATCCGGCCACTGTTCCAGAATAATCGATCCTTTAAAATTCGATCTTTTCAGACGCATAAGAAATTCCCTGACACCGGAATCGCCTTCACCGGCCGGTCCCGCAAATATCGGTAAATGAGTGTCACTGTCCCCATAATTCTCATGCATATGAACATGGATTATCGGGACATGCGACTCAAGCCGGTCAACAAATTTCAAATAATCATTCTGACTATCCTCAGATAAATTGGCATGTCCAAGGTCCAGACACATGCCAACGTTCTTTGGGCGACCGGATTTTTGAAGAACAGTAAACAGTTTATTGAAATCCCCTGAATTTGTATAAACCGTGTTTTCGATAGACAGATTAATGCCCACCTTCACTGTCTTTTCGATGATGGGGGTTATTGCTTCCACATAATCTTTTATTCCATTATCCATATTCCCGATGAAAAATTAGATAGACTTTTTTCAGATTTCAATAAAGTTCTAAAAATAAACGGAACGATTGCCATTACTGTACATGCAGGAGATTTTTATGGATTTTATGATGAAAGTGAAACTCCCGTATTTTATAGGACTTACTCTCAAAATGACCTAAAAAGGTACCTTGATAAATATGGATTTAAAATTATAGAGATAAATCAAAGACAACCAATCTATGATTTTGAATTTCAATCTGAAAGAATATATTTGATAGCTAAAAAA
>CAYPIT010000084.1:0-10580 GCA_964410825.1 uncultured Nitrospiraceae bacterium | reverse complement strand
GAGGAAGGCGAGGAAGGCGGGAAAGGCGGGAAAGGCGGGAAACGGATAATTTAACATCTGTCATTCCGGCAGTTTGTAAGCCGGAATCCAGAATCATTATTAAGGAACCAGAAGCCCAATCGGAAAACGGATAGCAAGAAGTATGCAGTAAGCAGATGTAGGGGTTTATTGCACGAAGCCTTCGGTAAATGAGCGGGAAAACTGAGAAAGGATAAGTAAAACTAAAACATTGCATCTGTATCGTAATAAATTATTGTCAATATTCGGCGCATTTATTGTGATAGGATCTTTTTCTCTGTCCTCTGCCTATGAACTATCAGGTTATGTAACAACTGAAAGCAGGATGTTCTTCAACGAACCCTTGTTTCCCGCACAGAAGAGAGACACTGCATCGCTTGCCATACAGCCGGAGTTTTATCATGAGCTGGATGAAAGGTCGAGTTTCATATTCACTCCCTTTGCAAGATTAGACAGCACTGATCCTGAACGAACTCACTTTGATATCCGTGAGTTAAATTACTTATGGGTTAATGATGGGTGGGAACTTCGTGTTGGATTGAGTAAGGTCTTCTGGGGAGTCACAGAGTTTGTTCACCTCGTAGATATCATTAACCAGTCAGACCTTGTTGAGTATATTGACGGCGAGGACAAACTGGGCCAGCCTATGATGCACCTTTCTATTCCCCGTGAATCTGGTGTTTTTGATATCTTTATTTTGCCTTACTTCCGCGAGAGGACTTTCCCAGGCAAAAGAGGGAGATTCCGTACCGCGGTTGAAGTAGATACAGGTCAAGCTATATATGAAAGCTCTGCAAAGGAATACAATGTTGACCTGGCTGTCCGATACAGCCACACAATAGGTGATTGGGATCTCGGGATTTACCATTTTCATGGAACAGGTCGCGAGCCTGCACTGCTTACAGGAACAGATTCAAATAGCAACCCTGTTCTGATTCCATTTTATGAACAGATTGATCAGACCGGGCTTGATGTTCAGATGGTAACAGGTGACTGGCTTCTTAAATTTGAATCGCTTTACAGGACAGGACAGGGAGAGGATTTTTTCGCAAGTGTTATGGGCTTTGAATATTCTATTATAAATATTGCATCAAGCGGCATTGATTCAGGGTTGATAGGTGAATGGGCATATGATGAAAGAGGGGAAGCCAGCACAACAGGATTTGATAACGATATAATGGCTGGCGCGCGCCTTGCCTTTAATGACGCGGCGAGCACTGAAGCGTTAATCGGATTCATTCAGGACATTGACAGTGACGGCAGTGTACTGTCACTTGAGTCAAGCCGGAGGATCAGTGATCATTTGAAAATCACTCTGGATACCTATTTTGTACTTAACTCATCGCAGAAGGATGCTATCCATGACTTACGTGATGATGACAATATACAAATAGAGCTTTCGTATTATTTTTAATAGAAAAAAGTGTCAGCCCTTGAATTTGGAATAATTCCGGACAATTTCAAGGGCTGACCCCTAGTCTTCTCGTCTTAGACCACTCGTATTATAATCTTTGTTTTTTAGAGGGTTAAGGTAAATATATTCCATAAAAAAGCCGAAAAGATGAGAAATATGGTCTGTAAGATATTTGCGTAGTTTTTATAAGTGCAGAGAGAATACATGTTTATGAGACTATATAAATTATTATGTAATGTAATTTACTGTATCGCCTTAATCTTTTTGACAATGCTGCCTATCCATGCTCAAGACAATATAGGCACTGGGGGCAAGCTGGACTATCTCATTTCTTTGCATGAAAAAAATCCTTCGGTTGTTGGTTACATTATACCGATTGCTAAATATTATAAAAATAGAAAGATGTTTAACGAATCGATTGAGTGGCTCATTAAAGCTGCAGATATTCAGCCGGAAAATACAGACATACTTTTCGAAATTGGCCTTCTTATGTCATGGACTGATAAATATGATCCAGCAATCGAATATTTTGATAGAATTCTCAAGATAGCGCCGGGTCATGATGATGCAAAACTTGCTAAAGCCAGAGTGTTAAGCTGGCAGGATAAGCGAATTGAGGCCTTATCTTTATGCGAAGAAGTTATTAAGCATAACCCCGAATATTTAGATGCTTATGAATTAAAGGCGCGCATCCTTACCTGGGAAAAGAAATATGATGAGGCGATTGAGGTATATTCCCTGGTTCTCAATATCAAACCTGACAATAAAAATGCCAGTATGGGTTTGGTAGATATTATTTCGTTTCAGGGGAATTATGAAGAAGCGGTTTTACAGTATAAAAACCTCTTAAATCAGTATCCCGGGGACATTGCTCTGATGAACGCATTGGGAAAGGTTCTGCTCTGGCAAGGAGAATATGAAGAGGCAATCCCGGTATTAGAGAAATCTTTTGATTTGGATGAAAGACGAACAGATACAGTTGAATTGTTATCCCGTGCGTACCTGTGGAGTAAAAGATATAAGGAAGGTATCGAGTTTCAAAAAAGAATCATCGAGAAAGATAAAGACAATTTTCAGGCTGTATATAATATCGCATCTCTTTATGAGGCTATGGGAAAATACGATCAGGCAGTAAGCTGGTATGAAAAGGCCCGTGATTTAAAAGGAGATGACCCGCAACTAAATGCAAAACTGGGATTACTTTACAGCCGAACCAGTAAAATAGACCAGGCGGTTACGTCACTCCAGCAGTCCTTGAAAATCCGTGAAAATGATGTAGAAAATCTGATAAACCTCGGGCGGGTATATAGCTGGCAACTAAGAATAAATGAATCGATAGAGTTGTACAGGAAGGCGCTCGGTATTGACCCACTCAACCAGGATGCATATATAGGTCTGGGCAGGACATATCTTTATGATGGGAAATGGGATTTGGCAAAAGAGCAGTTTAGTAAAGCTCTGGAAATTAATCCGCTCAATAAAGAGGCATTCTCAGAAATAGCCAGAATCAGATCATTGATGCGGCCTTCATTAATAACCAGTTATAAATATTTTGCATCCCGGAATTATTCTCCGGATTCAGATGATTTGTCAGGCAAAACAGTGCGTCACGAATTTTCGGAGACGTTGAGTCATACTTTTTCTTCCAGGTTGTCGAGTGAGATTCAATACAGGGGGATAAATGAAAAAAGCTATGAAGACGGAGACAGGTTGTATGCGATCAAGGTCAATGAGTATTCTGGATATTTCAGCAGCAAGATAAATAAATCTTTTCAGTTAAGAGGTAAATTGGTTTCAGGGAGATATGATGCTGACAGCGATTTTTATACATTACAGAACAAAGACCTGATTTCAGGATTTGTGTTTCTGGATTATACCAAAGATAAATGGGATATGAACACAGGTTTTGTAAGAGAACCGCTTTTTCCGGTCTACAAGGGTAATGAAATATGGATAGAACATTCAAACAGTTATGGAAGTTCATTACGGTATAATCAAACAGAATATTTAAGCTTTTTCACCTCTTTTTACTACAAAAAAGATTATTCCGCATATAAGCGAAATGATTACTGGTCAGGCTTTGATTATGTGCTGCCTCAGGTCAAGGAAATCGAGTTCGAATATTTCTTTAGACATATTACTAATCCCCAGGATAACATGCATTCAGCTACTATGATATATACCGATGATTTCGATAAGCTGAACTTTTTTTCCTCTTATAACCTGGAAACCAGTTCTCTGTTTGATGAAATAACTCAAATCATTAAATTATTGTTCTATTATGACGTAAAAGATAATATCAGCGCGAATGCGGGCTTAACACATAGCAGAAATCTGAAATCAGACAAAGATGAATCTATCGAAATAAATGCCTATGTATCATACAGGTTTTAAATCATTAATTATTGTTATCGCAGTTATGTATTTCTTTACCGGCGATAATGTATTTGCTCAAAATAAATTATCGATGCAGCCTTATTATGAGGTTGCCGGAAAAGGAACTGATATCTGGGCAGGAGGGGACAGCTTCATTTTACCTGACGGAAATTTAAAGAAAAGAAGTGAAATATACCTGGAAGAGTTTCCTGATATTAAAAAGGTACTACTGATATGGTCTGGAGAGGTTAAAGATAACAGGCAGGGATTTCAGCAGATAATGCTTACACCTGTTCGTAAAAAGACGGTCACGATCACGGCGGATAATATTTATAAGGCCGGCTCATCCGGTCTGCTCTACTCGTGTGTAGCTGATATTACCCGCCATTATAACGGTAAAGGTGACTACATTATAAAGGGGATAAAAAGCGACCCATTTAATAAGAGCGATAAGAGCGACCGTTTTTCTGTGGCCGGATTTGCGATATTAATAGTTTACGGTCAGCATGAAAGTGTAAATCATAAGGTTCAGATCTATGCCGGATTAGATCTGCTTGGGCCGGGTGAAATGCATGATATTTCGATATTGAATAAAGGCTCTGATTTATACTTGATAAAAATGGCCGTTATAGGAGGTCATGGCCGAAAGGGTAACGGAAGTTCAAATCTACTTAACGGGATAAGCATAAGTCAGTCTGAAGACTGGGATGCATCTTCAGGGCATTACTGGGACGTGGATATTTTCGAAAATATATATGTTGACCATAATGTAGTAGCAAAGAAAGGTTTGATACTTTCGTTTGATACAGTTTTACAATGGATCTATCCTGTAATGATAGCCAATGTATTTAAGGAGGGAAATTGAAATGAGAAAAATAGTGCTGTTTTTGTTATTTATTGGACTGATGTTATTTGTAATTAACATCAGCGGATCATTGTTATCGGATTTTCAAAAAGACAGTGTTCAGGACACCGATATATCTGCTCAGTCGGGTATAGTATCCTTTCTTTCCGCAGACGATGTTTATGCCGCTAAAGACAAAGGAAAAGACAAGAAAGCGAAAAAAGACAAAAAGAAGAAGAAAAAGAAAAAGAAGAAGAAAAAGAAAAAAGATAAAGGCAAAGGCCCATCACTTCCCGCTTTGCCAATGGCAGCGTCTATTGTATTGGGACTGGGCGCGATAGGTTGGGGTAGATATTTATATAAAAAACGTAAGGAATAGATTTTGAAGAGACGTTACGCTGTAATAATGGGCAGTTATTGCCTCATGTTCTGGAGCATTTTTCATAACACACTCTTATGGATTATGCATTCATGGAGGCACAACTCTTTTTACACACATGGATACATAGTGTTCTCAATATGTCTGGGATTGTTTATGTTGAATGCCGTAAAACTTAAAACAACTGTTTTCCGTCCAGAATCAGGGATACTGCCGGGCATTGTATTTTTAATCGTGGTTTCCATTGGTCTCCTTCTTCGTTTTAATTACCTGATCGGATTATCGTTTATTGCTGGAGCAATCAGTCTGAACAGAATGCTTGTGGCCAAAGAGCATCTGGGGTATATACAGCTTCCTTTCTGGGTAATGGTTATTGTTATTCCGATACCCTTTTTGAATGAAGTATCGGGCTACATGGGTTATGCTGCTTCAAAGACAGTAGCTTTTATCCTAAGCATAATATTTTCATCAGTAGTAGTTGACGGGATATCAGTAATTATTCCCGGGGGAGTTTCATTTGACATAGGCACTGATTGCAGTGGTGCCAGTTCCATACTCGCACTGATTTCTATTGTGATATTATGGGTTGCATCATTTAAAGACAATCCCAAAATTACATCTGGTTTGATCGCCCTTACATTGCCGGTTGGATTTTTCACTAATGTAATAAGGATGGTATTCATATTTATAATTGCCGGGACATGGGGGATGCAGTATGCCATAAAATTTTGGCATGACTTTGCTGGATATATTTTCTACATTATTTCACTGGGAGTCTTATTTTTCGGTTGGGTCGCCATAAAACGAATCAGTAAGGACGAAATAAGGTTAAGAAGGCTGATAATAGCATGAAGCTCATAAGATTGAATTTTATTATTGTATTGATATTTATTGTGTATGCCGGGAGTGCTGCCGGCGAGCAGATAAAGACTTTTACTACAGATATTGCGTACTACTTTGCGACTTCACATGAAGGCAAGATTAAAGCTGCCTCAGATTTTCTTGATAAAGAACAGATCCTGAATATCCCGTATGAGCTGGGCAACTGGGAAGGATATGAACTGGAGCATAACGATGAGAACCTCTCTTTTTTCAGGGCTTATGTAGATTCACGCGATGAGGTAAAAATATATTTTCTTGCGGTACACACTCTTGTTGAGAGCAAACTGCACACTCCGGAAGTCTGCTATCTTAATGATAACTGGAAGATCAGTAAAAGAGGATATTATAAACTTGCATTAGCTGACAGGCAGTTTGAAACACGATATTTTATTGCTGAGAAAGATCAATGGAAACATTACCTGTCGTACTGGTTTATGTGGCGTGATTCACGAAGACTTATGAATGACGGCTGTGTTATGTTTCGCATAGCGGTTAGCATGGAAAATATCTCTGAAGAGGTTGCCAGAGCCAAGATACGGGATTTCATAATAAATTTAAGCGGGTATTCTGTAGACGAAAGAAATGCTCTGGAAGTTAAATCAATGCCGGATACATCATCATCTGAACCGTTTATTAATACGGAAAGTGAATACTTTGATATAAGGAAAAAGACATTGAGTTGGCTCAGGAAACAGATTGTGCCTAACGAAATCGTTAAATCTCCGGCAAACGACAGAAGGAATCTTATCTTAAGTTATGAATTATCTAAAGATGCCAAGGCCTACCGCTACATATTCAGCAAATCATCACTTTATGACAATGCACTTGCTGTGGTCGCATTTACAATAGAGCATCAATTTGAAACAGCAAGTAAGATTATTGATGCAATAATGCGTATGGGTGGGGAAGATGGGGACCTGTTTTTTACATTCAATACCCATAATAGCTGGCCAAACAGCAAAGACCGTGAAGGCGCCATCATAAGATCTGGAGCATCAGCCTGGGCAGGTTATTCGATAGTTTTTTATTTAAGAGCGATGCTGCTTAGTGATCCTGAAGCAATTGCAAAGAGTTCTGAACTGAACGGTTATCTGAAATATGCGGAGTTGATCGCTGATAATATGATGCAGCGTGGTTTGTATGACCAAAGAGACCCAAGATATGGGTTAATTACTGGTGGCAATGGATCTTATCGGCTGCACGTCAATGAAAAATTAAATCTGGTTGAGGAGAGATTTGTGCCGGGTGAAGTGCTGTGGAGCAGCATAGAGCACAATATTGACATGTATTTTTTCCTGAGAGACCTTGGAGGAATTTCGAACAATGTGAAATATTCATCAACTGCAGAGACGATGGCAAAAAGTCTGCTTGAAAAAGGCTGGAACATGAAATTTGGACAGTTCAACAGGGGGCAGAGACTGGATGGCCCTGATAAGGTCAGGGCATTGGATTGTGCCTCATGGGGGACATTTTTGCTTTTGGCAACAGGTGAAAAAGCAAAAGCACTTACAGCATTATCAGCAGCCGAACAATACAGAAGCATAACAGACAGGGGATTTGGCTACAAACCCTATATTGATAAACCTATATATGAAAATCGCAAAGTAAATAAGTTTTATTTCCCATCTAAACCTGAAAAGAACTGGAATGATATAGACATGATGTGGACAGAAGGATCCCTTGGGGTTTCTCTGGCGAATATTCGCTTTAAGAATAAAGATAAGGCGAAGGACATTATAAAGGAAGTTCTGAAATATCGTTCTGACAGCGGAGGAATAGCTTATTCTTCTGTACATATTGCGCATGAGTTTTCAATGGCTGCTTCAGTTGCTCCTTCAGCTTGGCTTATTATTAATTTGGGAGAATTAGAACAGAATAAGATAGCACAGCTTTTCTGGGACCGGTAACGGGTTAATCTGAATATCTAAATCTAATCTACGATTGTTCTTGCATGTGAAATAATATTGTGTTATCTTTTTTAGTGAAACCGGTTTACTTTTATCTGTAATTGGCATACCAAATAATAGACAGTCAGTAAAACAACTAATAATGGGAAGGAGGGTATAATGAGTATATATAAAATTATTGAGATAATTGGCACAAGCAGTGAATCGTGGGAAAAAGCTGCTCAAGCCGCAATAGAGGTGGCATCTAAAAGCCTCCGTGACCTGCGGATTGCTGAAGTGGACAAATTGGACTTACAGATGGAAAACGGTAAAATTAAGGCCTACCGTACAAAGCTTAAGGTATCCTTTAAATATCAGGGCACTGATTGAGGCATTATTATTTTTCCATATGAATCAGACTACTTCAGCCAGATCCCTCACGAGACGCTCTGATGCCTCCCACCCGAGGCAAGGATCGGTGATCGATTTACCGTAAACTTTTTCGGATATTTTCTGTGAACCTTTGACAATATAGCTTTCT
The DNA here is from genome assembly GCA_964410825.1 of uncultured Nitrospiraceae bacterium. Classification (GTDB taxonomy): domain Bacteria; phylum Nitrospirota; class Thermodesulfovibrionia; order UBA6902; family UBA6902; genus CAZVHL01. Next base: position 2,240 of record CAYPIT010000084.1, on the reverse strand, counting down.
ATCATCAGTCCCTTCACCATCTGACTTAATGTCTTTGAATGCATGCGGCTTTTCGTCACCTCTTTTGCGATCCTCGGCTGTCGCTCACATTTCTTATTTGAATTAGCATGATTAGTGTCCACTATTATTGCTGGATACTGAAGGTTTCTTTTTTTGTAAGCTGCGGAAAGCCCTATCAGATCCTCATAATGATAGTTCGGTATGTTGGTCCCATAAGGGTTGATTGCGCCCCGAAGTATGCAGTGAGTAAGATGATTGCCTGAAGTCTCGACCTCCCAGGCATTATAAACAAAGACGTGTGGTATCTGGGCGGCCTGCACAGAGTTCAACATAACTTCTATGTCTCCACCTGTAGGGTTTTTCATACCTGCAGGCACATTGAGTCCGCTGATAGTGAGACGGTGAAGCTGGTTTTCGACAGAGCGTGCCCCAACCGCGACATAACTCAGAATATCCTCCAGATACGGGTAATTTGCGGGATAAAGCATCTCATCGGCGGCTGTAAGGTGTGATTCCCTTAATGCACGAATGTGCATGTTGCGAATCGCCTTCAGTCCGTCAACCATGTTAGGGGCTTCAGTGGGTTTAGGCTGATGTGCCATTCCTTTATAACCTTCGCCTGTAGTTCGAGGCTTGTTCGTGTAAATTCGGGGGATCAGGATGAGATTCTCCTTCACCTCATCCTGAAGTCGTGCCAGCTTCGAAACGTATTCACAGACAGCATCTTCGTTGTCTGCCGAGCATGGACCGATGATAATGATAAACTTATCACTTTCGCCCTTAAAGATAGCGATAATATCCCTGTCCCTTTTCCTCTTGATCTCTTTGAGTTTACCCGAAAGAGGAATAGATTCAAGGATATCACCTACACGCGGCATCTCTCTGATATATCGAAAACTCATATTCTATTCGCCGTTATTGTACTACAATTCTGAAAAGAGGCGCAAAGTCCAAAAGATTATCTGCATTACACGTTAGAGGGCGCACTAAACTCCGGTATGGGAGATAGAAAAATTGATTGGCGGCCTTAAGAAATCTGACTTATAAACCGAAAACCTACAGAGAGAGTGAACGATATAAAACCAGTAATATAAATTTATGAGTTAATTCGGGCTGATAATCATCATGATAGAAAGGCAACATTATTATTGCTATTACTGCATGGACTCATGTGACAGTACTCAGGTTGCCGGTGAACCTCTTTGCCCTAATTGCGGAGGAAGGATGGAATTAAAGAATACCTCAGATGATACAGCGGAAGATAATGGCAGCAGCCGTAGGGAGCATGAAAGCGATAAGGCCGGCAATGAGCTTATGAGAGATATGCAGCTTGAAGAAGATATCATATTTGAACCATCAGAGCATGAAAATATATCGGAAACATTCAAATGCCGATATTGTGCAGAAGAAATTCAGTCTGAAGCGGTCAAGTGTAAACATTGTGGGGAGTGGTTAACTGAAGATGTTCAAATGAGAGAACCTGATGAAGTTCTAATATCTGAAGTAATCAGTGGAGGTAAATCTTCTTCATGGCGGGTCAAATTAATGCTCTTTGTTTCCTTTGTTGGTATGCTTGCAACCTCGGTGTTAGTAACTGCCTATTATTGTCCACGCATACCATCATTTCAAGAGGGCAAGGCTATACTGGTATCTTTATTAAGCAGTGTGTTCTGATAAGCAATTCCTATCAATCGATTAAGTAAAAGCCGCTCCCAAAAAGTTTTTTTGAATGCCTGCTTTGTTTAATTCAAGATATTTATACATAATGCAGGTTAGTATAATTGAGCGACTGAAGGGAATTATCAACCATGCAAACTGATGGTAAAAAAGCGATATTCAGCTGGGCGCTATATGACTGGGCCAATTCGGCATTTGCCACTACTGTCATAGCAGGATTTTTCCCGATATTCTTTAAACAGTTCTGGAGCACCGGTGCTGACATGACTGTAAGTACCGCCAGATTGGGAATAGCAAATTCGATTGCCGGAATAATCGTGGCTGCACTGGCCCCTGTGCTGGGATCTATTGCAGACAGAGGATCATCTAAAAAGAAATTCCTGTTTTTCTTTGCGGTTATGGGCATAGTCATGACCTCATCCCTCTATCTGGTCTCCAAAGGTGACTGGCCATTGGCGATCATGATTTATATACTTTCATCCGTGAGTTTTTCAGGTGGTTATATTTTTTATGATTCGTTGATCATATGTGTAGTCTCAGTATATATACTTGATCTCAACGTC
>CAYPIT010000083.1:0-10690 GCA_964410825.1 uncultured Nitrospiraceae bacterium | reverse complement strand
CCAGGCGCGGTGCTTATGTCTATATAAGGCTACCGCGACTCAAAAAGAGAGGGATACCATTTGGGGGAAGGGCGTTTTTTATAGCTGGTGGAGAGGTTAAAGAACTGATTAAATATCTTCAGAATACTCCTGTCATAATTAACAGTATTAAACCTTGCAAAAGTATCGTTACCGCAGATGAAATTCTAAAGCGTAAGTCTCACCGATAATACTGTTGACACAAAAAATGCCTGTTGACATTAAAACAGGTAAATGACAACATATCAATCAATTATGGGATTAAAGCTTTTTAATTAAAAGGAGGTGTCAGGTTTTGGAAGAAGGTACAGTGAAATGGTTTAATGAATCCAAGGGTTTTGGATTTATTACAACCAAGGAAGAAGTAGATGTGTTTGTCCATTATTCAAGTATACAGGGGAATGGATATAAAACACTTGCTGAAGGTCAATCCGTTAGTTTTGAAATCGAAGAGGGTCCAAAGGGACCTAAAGCTATAAATGTAACAAAGATTTAATGGATTAGAATGACCGATCTTAAAGTCCCTCTTTTGTAAGAGGGGCTCTTTTTTGGTTTATCACCTCGTAGGTGTGCACACCTACGAGGTGTGTATTGGTAAGAATGATCTGGAATCGATATTTACGGTCTGTGTAAGGTGCAACATATCTTGACAAAGCGTCTTATTTTCTATAACATTTTCACTTATATAAAATATTAGGCGCGTAGCTCAGGGGGAGAGCGCTTCCCTGACACGGAAGAGGTCGGCGGTTCGATACCGCCCGTGCCTACCATAAAGTACAATGAATTATTGAAGGTCAACAAATTAAGGAGGTATCAGAATCGTAGAGACATCTGACAGCGACAAAGAATTCCTGGAAATTTACCGCCACAGCACCTCCCACATAATGGCCCACGCCATAAAAGAACTTTACCCTCAAACAAAGTTTGCAATAGGTCCATCGATAGATGATGGTTTTTATTACGATCTGGACTGCGAACATTCATTTACACAGGAGGACCTTCCAGAAATAGAAAAAAAGATGAAGGAGATCATAAAGGCTAAACGTCCTTTTGTCAGAAAAGAACTGCCAAAAGAAGATGCGTTTAAACTTTTCGGGGACATGGGGGAAACTTACAAGATTGAACTTATCAACGAACTTGAAGATGAGACGGTGACTGTTTATGAAGAGGGTGATTTTGTCGACCTGTGCCGAGGCCCTCATCTGGAAACAACAGGCAGGGTAAAGGCGTTTAAACTTTTATCAGTGGCCGGTGCTTACTGGCGCGGCGATGAAAAAAATAAGATGCTCCAGCGAATATACGGCACCGCATTTCCTGCTAAGGAAGCACTGAAAAAGCATCTTGAATTTCTGGAAGAAGTCAAGAAGAGAGACCACAGACGGCTTGGAAAAGAGCTTGACCTGTTCAGTCTAAATGAAGATGTTGGCCCGGGACTGGTCCTGTGGCATCCAAGGGGTGCGGCTATCAGGAGGGTCATAGAAAATTTCTGGCTTGATGAACACCACAAAGCAGGCTATCAGATTCTTTATACTCCCCATATGGCAAAACTTGATTTATGGAAAAAGACAGGACATCTCGATTTCTATAAAGAGAATATGTATTCGCCTATGGAAATAGAAGGACTTGAGTACGAGATTAAGCCGATGAACTGTCCGTTCCATGTCTCTGTTTTTAAAAGCCACCTCAGAAGCTACAGGGATTTGCCATTAAGATATGCGGAGCTCGGTACAGTGTACAGGTATGAACGTTCCGGAGTGCTTCATGGACTTTTGAGAGTGAGAGGCTTTACTCAGGATGATGCCCATATATTCTGTATGGAAGATCAGATAGAAGATGAAGTCTTGAGAGTGCTTGACTTTACCCTTTTTATTCTCGAGACGTTTGGATTTAAAGATTACGATATTTACCTGTCAACGCGTCCGGACAAATATGTTGGTACTGACGATGGCTGGCAGAAGGCTACTGACGCTCTTGAACTGGCACTGAAGCATAAGACACTCAAATATGAAATTGATCCTGGTGAGGGTGTGTTTTACGGGCCGAAGATCGATATTAAGGTAAGGGATTCACTTGGAAGGCAGTGGCAATGCAGCACTATCCAGGTCGATTTTAATATTCCGGAAAGATTGGATATAACATACAGGAATTCTGACAGTCGTGACAGCAGGCCGATCATGATTCATCGTGCATTAATGGGGTCACTCGAGAGATTCTTCGGTGTTCTGATTGAACACTATAGCGGTGACTTTCCTTTCTGGCTTTCGCCGACGCAAGTATCAGTGCTCACCATAGCTGAAAGACATATCGAATATGGCAGGAAAATACTCGATTCCATAATAAAGGAAGGCATTCGTGCCGACATAGATTACGGAAATGAAAAAATGGGTTATAAAATAAGGAAGGCAACTATTTCAAAGACTCCCTATATGTGTATAATAGGCGATAAAGAAATCTCGAATAATACCGTTAATATTAGAAAGAAAGATGGGGAAAATATTGGAGAAATGACGATTGAGGAAATGTTGTCATTTCTCAAAGAAAAAAATTTTAACAGGAGGTAATTATAAGTAAGGACCTGAGAATAAATCGTTGGATAAGGGCAAAAGAAGTAAGAGTAGTAGATGATGACGGAGCACAACTTGGTATCATGAATATTCATGTTGCCAGAAAAACAGCAAACGAAAAAGATTTGGACCTTGTAGAAGTTTCTCCAAATACTCAACCCCCTGTTTGTAAGATAATGGACTTTGGAAAGTACCGTTATCAGCAAAGCAAGAAACACTCCTCAAAACATAAGACAATAACTGTTAAGGAAATTAAAGTAAGACCCAGAATCAACGAACATGATCTGCAGTTCAAGATGAAAAACACGAAAAAATTTCTTGCTCATGGGGATAAGGTCAAAATATCGATGCAGTTCAGAGGCAGAGAAATAGTACATAAGTCCATTGGCAAGGCAATTTTTGATCGTATTATTGAAGAGTTGTCAGAAATAGCCAATGTTGAGCAATTAGCAAGGATGGAAGGTAACCGTATGATTATGGTTTTTGCTCCTAAATAGAACGCTAACCATCAATTCATCAGGCAAGGCACTTGCCAACAATCCTGTTATTCCGCTATAATTTATAGTTTCGATATGAATCAAAGAGCTTACTACTGAGTAAGGGAGAATGTAATGCCGAAGCTGAAAACACATAGAGGTGCTGCGAAAAGGTTTAAGAAAACCGCCACCGGCAAGCTTAAGAGGGCCAAGGCTTATACGAGCCACCTTCTGAATCATAAATCATCAAAGAGGACAAAACAGCTGAGAAAAGGTGGACTGGTTGCAAAAGCTAACGAAGATAGCATCAACAAACTGCTTCCTAATTAAAATCACGATTATTACTTAAGATCGGGAAGTATTATCAAGGTTGTTCTGCTCAATAATTAGTGCGTATTTAAAATGAGAAGATTCTGGAGGTAAACATAAATGCCGAGAGCAAGAGGTGGATTTAAGACACATAGAAGACGGAAGAAAATCCTTAAGAGGGCTAAAGGATTTTATGGTGCAAGAAGCCGTCTTTACAAAGTGGCAACACAGGCCGTTGACAAGGCACTGCTTCATGCCTACAGAGACAGAAGGGTGAAGAAAAGAGAGTTCAGGTCACTGTGGATAATCAGGATAAATGCGGCGGTAAGGGCTCTTGGCATGACTTACAGCCAATTTATGAACAGGCTTAAAAGCATTGACGTAGGTTTAAACAGGAAGGCACTTGCCGACCTCGCATATCATGATCCAAAGGCTTTTACGAACCTTGTTGAGATGGTTAAAAAAGGGAATGCTAAATGAGCTTGAATCCATAAAGAGTGAAGTAGATCAAGAGACTCAGAATGCAGGCTCCGTTCAGGATATTCAACAGCTGAAAGTCAAATACTTGGGGAAAAAAGGGCTTCTTACATTAAAAATCAAATCCCTGAGTTCCATTCCAAAAGACGAAAGACGCGACTGTGGCCGTATACTTAATGAAACAAAGCAATACATAGAAGACCTTCTCGATGATAAAGAAAAGGGGTTCAAGACTTCTGAACTTAACAATGCCCTCCAGACTGAACAAATCGATGTCACATGTCCGGGCTGTTTTACCCCGTTTGGACACCTTCATCCAGTTACACAGGTACTTGATGAGCTGATCAGCATATTCATCTCACTGGGATTTCATGTTGAAGAAGGCCCGGAGGTTGAGCATGACTTTTACAATTTTGAAGCACTGAACATGCCAAAGGACCATCCTGCGAGGGATATGCAGGACACATTTTACATAAGCAATGATCTCGTATTAAGAACACACACATCATCCGTTCAGGTCCGCATTATGGAGAATAATGATCCTCCTCTGCGAGTCATAGCTCCAGGTAAAGTTTACAGATGTGATGCTGATGTAAGTCATATCCCTATGTTTCATCAACTTGAAGGGTTTATGGTGGACCAGCATATCCGCATGAGTGATCTTAGAGGCGTACTGGAACTTTTTATCCACAGGGTATTCGGACCTGACACATCTCTCAGATTCAGACCAAGCTTTTTCCCGTTTACTGAGCCGAGCGCAGAGATAGATATATCCTGTGTTATATGCAAGGGCAGGGGATGTAATGTCTGCAGCGGAACCGGATGGATAGAGATACTTGGCGCAGGCATGATTAATCCCAAAGTATATGAAAATGCAGGTTATGATCCTGATCTCTATACAGGTTTTGCGTTTGGACTTGGAATAGAACGTGTAGCTATGCTCAAATATGGAATTGATGACATAAGACTGTTTCCGGAGAATGACAAGAAATTTCTTGAACAATTTTAAAAAACTCTGATAACTGATTTATTATGAAAGCATCAATCAACTGGTTAAAAGAATTTGCTGAATTTGATCTGCATCCTGATGAATTGGCCCACTCATTGACAATGGCCGGTTTTGAAGTTGAAGCGATCGAGACTTTAAATGATGATGTTATATTTGACATCGGCGTAACGCCTAACAGGCCAGACTGTCTGAGCATAAGGGGGATAGCCCGTGAAATTTCTGCTGTACTTGAAGTTACATTTAAAGATATTAAGGTCAAAACTAAAAATGCCAAGGGTTCGGCCCCTGCAGTAAAAATCGAAAATAAAACCCTGTGCGGTCGATATTCATCCCGGATTGTATCGGGTGTGAGGCCTGGCCCCTCGCCCGAATGGCTGAAAAATCGTCTTGAATCCTGCGGCATCAGGTCAACATCCAACATTGTCGATATTACAAACTTTGTTTTACTGGAAACAGGGCAGCCGATGCATGCTTTTGATCTGGATAAACTCAATGGCCGGAAGATTGTGGTAAAGCAGGCCGGTAATGTGGACAAGATTACGACACTTGATAATGAAGAACGATCTTTGTCCGAAGAGATGCTGCTTATATGGGATGCAAAAAAGCCTGTTGCTATTGCAGGCATAATGGGAGACAGGAATACCGAGGTTTCTGAGTCAACAGTGAATGTACTTCTTGAGAGTGCGTATTTTAATCCTTCATCTGTTAGAAGGACTTCCAAAGCTCTTAATCTTGAAACAGAGTCGTCCTACAGATTTGAAAGGGGTGTTGATATTGAAGCGGTGCCTCTGGCTCTGGACAAGGCGGCTCAGCTGATTGCAGACATTGCTGGTGGCAAAATAAGTGAGCTTACTGATGCCTATCCGGAGATTGTTAAGCCGAGAAAAATATCAGTATCTGTTAATAAAATAGGTGCCCTTATTGGTGTTGACATTGATGAATCGTTTATCAATAAAACATTAAAAAAACTTGGATTTGCACCTAAACGGGCAGGGGATGCCTTAGAAGTTACGATACCAAGCTTCAGAAATGATGTTGAAATGGATGTGGATATTGTGGAGGAAATTGCAAGGCTCTATGGATACGATAAAATTCCTTCTACACTTCCTGTAATGCAGATGAGTGCTGCTCCTGAACAAAAGATCTACAACCTTATTAAAACTATTAAGAACTTAATGGTAAAGTCAGGTTTTTCAGAGGCGGTTAATTTCAGTTTTCTCAACCCTGATCTGCTCGATAAATTAAGCCTGTCTGATGAAGACAGAAGACGAAACCTTGTGTACATAAAAAATCCACTAAGAAAGGAAGAGTCGGCATTGAGAACCACACTTGTGCCGGCATTACTGAATAATGTAATCACAAACATGAACCGCGGCGAAAAAGATCTTCGCCTGTTTGAGGTATCTAATGTCTTTTTACAATCAGACAATAATAAGCTGCCGGATGAGACAGTCCAGGCAGTGGCGGTTTACCATAAAGAAGAGGGTGCCTCTATCTGGGAAACCAGACATGAGGGAATCTACGATCTCAAAGGTGTTTTTGAGAATATGTTTTCGGCCCTTAAAATACCGGACGTTTCTTATGATCAAGACAGCGCGACTCCTGAACCGTATCTGCATCCGGGAAAATCATGCTTTATTACCTTTGGCAGCAAAAGAATTGGGTCAATAGGAATTCTTCATCCCGGCGTTGCCGAGGCATTCGGTATCGATGGATATACAGTGATTGCGGAACTCTATGACATTAAAGATATTTTAAACTCAATCCCATCCGCAACTACTTATGCACCCTTGCCAAAGTTCCCTTATGTTGAAAGAGATATTGCATTGATTGTGACAGATGACATCACCGTATCAGCAGTGGAAAAAGAGATACTGGCTGGTCAGTCCGGATTAATCGAGTCAGTAACCCTTTTTGATATATATAAGGGAAAGCCGATTCCGCCTGACAAGAAAAGCCTTGCTTTCGCAATCCGTTTCCGATCAGATGAAAGAACTCTTACAGATAGCGAAGTGGATAATCAACACTCGCTTATAGTGACCAGACTGAAAGATAAACTGAAAGCTGACCTCCGGTAACGGGTCTTCAATGCATAAAACCTCATCACTGGAATTAAAGAATATGAATTTTAAGACGATAAATAGATATATGGAGTATACAATGATTATTCAGGAAAACCTCGATAATGGATCGATATATGTACATTCATATCCTATTGAACCTGAATATGTAAATGAAGCGTTGACGTTCAGAGCGCAGCATTATCACTCCGATTGTGTATTTATTCTTGAATACAGCCTGAACTGATCCTCATGATCTGTCATTCCCCGACCTGATCGGGGAATTCAGTTTTTTTAAAGATTTCTGGATTATCCGGTCAGGCCGGACAATGACAAAAATAGCTTATACGTAGACAATAGTCAGCCTCTTGTATCAACGATCAGTAATGCTGTAACCTTTTCTTATGAACATTTCGGATAAAATCCTTTCAGATCCTGTGAATAATTGGGTGTTTGCAAATTCGAAAAACGCTACATACCTCGTTGGCGGATATGTACGCGACCTTATCAGAAACAGACGTTCTCGAGATAAGGACTTTGTAATAAAGCAAAACGCAGGAGAAATTGCCAGGAGGACAGCAAGAAAATTCAAGGGTACATTTATCGAGCTTCAAAAGAATCATACATTTCGCGTTGCAATGAATCGAAGGCGATTCATTGACTTCACATATCTAACGCTCGGCATAATGGATAATTTAATTGAAAGGGATTTCACGGTTAATGCAATAGCCTGGTCGCCGCAATCGGGGATTGTTGCACCTCCGGATTATCTGGATGACATCAGAAATAAAGTAATCCGGGTGGTAAGAAGTGAAAATCTGATAGATGATCCCCTGAGGGTACTGAGGGCATACAGGCTTTCTGCACAGTTGGATTTTGACATAGAAAAAAATACTCGTAAACAGTTAACCAAACATGTTCAGGGAGTTGCAAAGGTCTCACCAGAGAGAATTACTGAGGAGCTATTTAAGATCTTAAATTTCAACAACTCATCATACTATCTTAAATTAAGCCTTGAAGATAATGTTCTTTCTCGAATAATACCTTTAACTACTGATAATATATCAATTAATTTGGCTCTAATTAGGAGATTAGATGATTTTGTCAATAAAATCAGTAAATTACGGGTGCAGCGCAATTTATGTGAGACTATGTTTTATATGGTTAGTCAGAATTTAACCAGGACTGGGCTGATACGATTATTCCTGTTAACTCGATGTAATGATAATCAATCTGACTCAGAACATAACATTCTCTATTTATTAAATACTAAATTTAGATTATTAAATATCAGCACAAAGATTAAAAAAGGGTTGTTTCATCTATGGATTGCAGATCAACTGCCTTTCAGGCGAATTACTGATAAGGACTTATTTCAAATTTTTTTGAGATCTGGTAGTAATGTATTGGAGTCTGCTACCATTAAAACTATTATGAAATCAAAAATTCATTACCGGTTCATTAACAGGGCTAAAGAATTTTTACAATATAAAAGAGAGCCATTATTAAGCGGACACGATATTAAAGGCATACTGAACATTAAATCTGGAGAGAAAATTGGTGAGATCAAGGACAGAATTCTGGAGCAGCAATTTCTTGGAATAATCAATAATAGGATGGAGGCGGTCAGATGGATAATATCTAATTTAACATAATATATCTTATAGGACATTGAACATATCGAACTCTTGTTCAAAAGATGTTAAAACTGAACTGCACCCCCTCTTCAAGCGGCTTATATATGAGGATTCCAAGGATTGCTTAATATTTAGGCAGATTAAATACTGTATTAAATCATATAGTTATGATATAGATATATTGTTTAATGGTCTAGCGATCAAATTAGAGCCAGATATAGAAATAACTTTAACCTTCAGTCTCTTTTTTGGGTGCAGATTATCAGATTTAACCAGAACCTTGATATAATTGTCAGAAATTGTTCTGTTATATCCATTAGTTTGATCTCTTTTCTCAACAATTACATCCAGGACTCGACCTAAATTCTTTGCCAAATAATCATTTTTCTTGATTTCTCCGAGATTCATCAGTTTTTTTACCCTCTCCTTCTTCGTCTGATCGGAAATCTGATTTGAAAAAAATGAAGCTTTTGTGTTCGGCCGATTTGAAAACGGAAACACATGGAGATAACTGATAGGCAGATCATTAAGATATTTGACAGTGTCATCAAAATCTTTGTCAGTTTCTCCAGGGAATCCAACTACAACATCTGTTCCTATCGAGATGTCTGGACATTCTGTTAGTATGCTGTTAATAAGCTGTTTGTAAAAGCTGGTTCGATATCCCCTTTTCATCATTCCAAGCACTTTATCGGAACCGCTCTGAAGCGGTATATGCAGATGCGGACAAACGTTGCCTCTTTTTATCAAGCACACAAAGTCATGGCTAAACTCATTCGGCTCTATTGAGCTAAGACGTATTCGAATGTCGGGATATGATGAGGCTATTTCTCTTGTAATGTCGAACAGTGAATTTTTACTATATAGATCTACACCGTAAGAACCGATATGCACACCTGTTAAAACTATTTCACTGTAGCCTGCTGAAACAAGTCTGTTTACGGATGTAAGAACATCATCTTTACTCAGGCTTCGACTTTTACCGCGAGCAAGAGGAATCGTACAATAAGAACATGAAAAATTGCATCCATCCTGAATCTTTAAAAATGCACGAGACCTTTCGGAATAATACGGCTGAAGAGTCAAGGGCGATTCAGGATTTTCTTTAGTAGTAATAGTGTCAGCAGATAATGTTGATAACTTTTCGAGGTAACTGATAATGGCTGTCTTGTCTGCATTGCCTATGGTCATACTTAATCCTTTAGTGGTTGAAAGACTGTCTGCATTCAACTGGGCATAACATCCTGTAGCTATAACTTTTGCTCCGGATCTTACAGCCCTCCGGATAAGCTGCCTTGACTGTTGATCGCTCTTGGCAGTTACTGTACAGGTGTTTATAACCAACACATCCGGATTATCAGTATAATTTACAATCTCATAATTGTTATTTCGCAAAGCTCCTTCAATAGATGCACTTTCTGCCTGATTAACCTTGCATCCTAATGTCTGAATCGCAACTTTCAATGGTCTTCCTCCATATTGGATATGACCTTCTCCCCGAAAAGTGAATGTTGCTGGGCTGTTAGGATTCTTATTTTCATGAACCTGCCAATATCCGTTTCATCACCGAAAAAGTTTACTATCTTATTGGTAGTTGTGCGTCCGGTCAATTTCGACTTATCGGCTGAGCTGTTGCCTTCAACCAGAATTTCGAGAGTCTCACCTTCAAGAGCCTTGTTAATATCGAAAGTAATAGCTTCCTGAAGATCCAGGATTTTGGCAAGCCTTTTTGACTTGACTGTTTCATCAATATGATCGGGCAACTCAAGGGCCCTGGTTTGGGGACGCCTCGAATATTTAAACGAGAAGATACCGTCAAATTTGATTTCAGAAATTGCCCTTATAGTACACTTAAAATCGTCATCAGTTTCACCCGGAAAGCCAACAATTACGTCGGATGTAACAGCTATCTCCCTGATAGCATTTCGGAGCATTCCAATTTTCTCCTTATATTCTGAATAAGTATATCCTCTATTCATTAAGGTCAATATACTGTCTGAACCTGACTGAAGAGGCAGATGTACATGTCCGCATATTTTCGGCAGATCCCTAATGGCACTGATAAGCTTCTCTGACAGGTCCCTGGGATGTGAAGAGATGAATCTGAGTCTCTGCTTTCCATTTACTTCATGTATTTTTC
>CAYPIT010000082.1:0-10707 GCA_964410825.1 uncultured Nitrospiraceae bacterium | reverse complement strand
CCATTGTTTCGGTAAATACTTGTAAGACGCTGATTAACCGGAATCGGATACAGTTCCACAAACTTATTCAGGTAGTCAAGGGCTTCAGCCCAACTCTGCTTTTCAATTATATCATCTATATTCTGCGATAACTCTTCCCATGCTTCTTCTAAGGAACCTTCACTTAAATGAATTTCACCCATTAATCTCCTGGCCCGCGGTTCTAACGGATATGTCTCTTTTATTCTGAGAAGAGTCTTTTTTGCTTCATCTGTCTTTCCGCTCTCAATGGCAAGCCTTGCATATCCCAACAGGGCCTCTTTATCTTTAGGCTCATGAGATAATGCCGTACGTAAATATTCGAATGCCTGGTCAATATCATCCGACTTTTCTGCTAACAGGCTGAGTCCGACCCAGGAACCTGCATTGCGAGGTTCAAGCTGGGTTGCCTTGGTATAAAATGTCTTCGCATGTTCAAGCTCTTCTTTTTCGACGTATTCCGATGCAATCAATACATATTCATCCGCTGCTTTGCCTTTAAGTCCGCTCCTTATATACAGGTCCGCTATTTTTGTTTTCGTATTTACATCAGACGGAGAAAGTTCGATTATCTTTTCGACTATCTGGATTGTTCTTTCTATCTCATCTGCTCTCTTGAATATTTCAGCTGCCCTGAAATAGTTTTCTATGGCACTGCCGGTCAGGCCTTTGTTTGCATCAAGTTTGGCTATCGAAACAAGCGCATTAACATCATTGGGAATAATATGGAGAATTTTTTTATAGATAGCCATCGCTTTTGGGAAAAAGCCTTCTGCTTTAAAAATTTCGGCAGCTTTTGCAAATGATTCTATGGCCTTTTCTTCTGAACCCTTTTTAAAATACAAATCACCGATTGTATTATAAATATTGCCATCTTTGCCAGCAGCAAGAAGTTTTTCCCATTCAGATATCGACTTATCAACCTGCCCTTTGGAGGCATATTTTTGTGCTGCTTTAATAATTGATGCCTTATTTTTCATTTTATATATTGCTCAATTCAAAAATTATCATAAAATCTTGTCAGTGCTTAATCAACATACCATAAGATTATATACGGCACAAATGACGTAAGAGTAAAGGTATATAGTTATTTATAGATCAACTATGGGTAAGTGTTTAATTTTTGGGGCATATTCAGCAATCAATTTGCCCGTTCTTATTCAAATCCGAACTCTTTCCACCTGTCAGTAACGCGTTGTTTAATATCTTCGGACATTAATATCTCATCAGGCCATTTACGAGTAAAACCCTCGGAAGGCAATTTTTTTGTTGCGTCAATCCCTATCTTGCCTCCATAAGCTGGAATGTCAGATGCATGTTCTAACACATCAAGAGGGCCTTCAACTATCACCGTATCTCTTTTTGGATCAACGTTGTTGCCAATTCTCCAGACAACTTCGCTCAGATCCTGAATATCCACCCATTTATCTACAATCACTATCGCCTTGGTAAAGCTCATCTGTCCCATCCCCCAGAGAGCGTACATGACCTTTCTTGCATGACCCGGATAACGCTTGTCAATCGAAATAACCGCCAGGTTATGAAATACACCCTCAAGAGGAAGATTCATGTCCACTATTTCAGGCAACTGCTTTTTTAATAATGGCAGGAAAATCCTTTCTGTTGCCTTCCCGATATAGCAGTCTTCCATCGGTGGCTTACCAACTATCGTTGCAGGATAAACAGCGTCTTTTCTATGTGTAATGCACGTGATATGAAATACGGGGTATTCATCCGCAAGAGAATAGTACCCTGTATGATCACCAAACGGCCCTTCAGTTCGTCGTTCTTCAGGTTCGCAATAACCTTCCAGCACAATTTCTGAATTAGCCGGTACCTCCAAGTCCACAGTCTCGCACTTCACCAGTTCTACAGATGCATTTCTTAAAAAACCTGCAAACAGCATTTCGTCCATATCTTCGGGCAATGGAGCAGTTGATGAGTACATGACTGCTGGATCAGAACCTATCGCAACTGCAACTTCAAGTCTCTTGCCTTTCTGCTCGGCCTTTCGATAATGCCTTGCTCCATCTTTATGCATATGCCAGTGCATTCCTGTAGTAGTCCCATCAAACACATGCATGCGATACATGCCACAGTTTCGTTCTCTGGTTTCAGGATCTTTTGTAACGACCATAGGTAGTGTTATAAATTTACCGCCGTCCCCGGGCCATGTTTGTAATATTGGGAAGATGTCGAGCGACGGGTTATCCTTGTGAATGACCTCCTTGCAAGGCCCTGTCTTTATTATTTTGGGAACAAAGTCTGAAAGCTTTTTCAGCTTTGGAAGCGCCTTCAGTTTTTCGATCAGGTTTGTTGGAATTTCAGGCTCAAGAAACTCGATTATACGACTCCCGACGTCATCAAGATTATCCACTTCAAGCGCCAGCCTCATTCTTTCAAAAGAGCCAAACGCATTGACAAGAACAGGAAAGCTCGAGTTCGATGGACGTTCAAATAAGAGTGCCGGGCCATTATCTTTCACTATCCTGTCATTAATCTCCGCAATCTCGAGAACAGGATCAGTTTCAGCAGAAATTCTCTTTAAAAGGTCTTTTTTTTCGAGTAGATTTATAAAATCTCTTAAATCTCTGTAGGCCATTTGCGTTATATGATACAGGATAGTTGATTCCTGATACAAGAGATTACTTGACACAACCTGATTTCTTGACACAAGCTTCTTGTTGATGTTACAGTTTTTGTTTAATTGACATATTCGTAATATGTGCACATTACACGCTTTGTAAAATCTATATTGATTTCATCCTCATAATTAATAATGGCGAATAATTATAAAGATACATTAAACCTTCCCCAAACAGGTTTCCCGATGAAGGCCAACCTTGCCAGGAAAGAAACGAAGCAGCTTGAACTCTGGGAAAAAAGCGGGCTATATCATAAAATTCAGAAGAAGGCTAATAAAAAAAGCTATATACTTCATGATGGCCCGCCATACGCGAACGGACATATTCACCTTGGCCACACCCTGAATAAGGTTCTGAAAGATATAATTGTTAAATTCAAGACGATGAAAGGCTGCTATGCACCTTATGTCCCGGGCTGGGATTGTCATGGGCTGCCTATAGAGCATCAGGTTGACAAAAAGCTTGGATCTAAAAAGGCAAGCACCTCAATACTTGAAAAGAGGAAACTCTGCAGGCAATATGCTGAGAAGTTTGTGGATATTCAGCGGGAAGAATTCAAACGTCTCGGCGTCTTTGGGGATTGGGATAACCCGTATATTACAATGGATTACGCGTATGAATCTTCCATTGTGAAAGAGTTTAACAAGTTTGTCGAAAAAGGATTGGTTTATAAAGGGAAGAAACCTGTTCACTGGTGTTCAACCTGTATTACAGCGCTTGCAGAAGCTGAAGTAGAATATGCGGACAAGGAGTCTCCGTCCATTTATGTAAAATTCAAGGTAGTAAACCCCCAAGGCATATTTTCTCTTGATACGGATAAGGGTACATACTTTGTAATATGGACAACAACCCCATGGACTTTACCGGCTAACATGGCTTTGTCTTTGCATCCGGAGTTTTTGTATCGTCTTGTCAAGACACAGGATGGTGAACTTATAATTGCGCAGGATCTGGTCGAAGACTGTATGAATAAGATCGGATATGAAGGGGAGCAATACATTGTGACTGATAGTTCGTGGACAGGAACTGAACTGGAAGGCATAGTCTGCGACCACCCCTGGATCGATCGAGAAGTAATAACTATCCTTGGCGAGCATGTTACTCTTGAGCAAGGAACAGGAGTAGTACACACTGCTCCAGGTCATGGTGAAGAAGATTTTGAAATCGGAATAAAGTACGGGCTTGATGCATATGCTCCTGTTGATGACAGAGGACGTTTTACAGAAGACGTGGACGAGTTCGCAGGTCAATATGTGTTTAAGGCCAATAGCGATATTATCAATAAAATCAAAGGGTTAGGTACTCTTCTCGGGGATGCTGAAATTATAGCTCACTCATATCCGCACTGCTGGAGATGCAAAAGACCTGTCATATTCAGGGCTACAGAACAGTGGTTCATATCAATGGAGAAGAACAATTTGAGATCACAGGCGCTTGATGAGATTAAGAAGACTCGTTGGATTCCGGCATGGGGCATGGATCGCATAATCGGGATGGTTACAAACAGGCCCGACTGGTGTATATCAAGACAGCGCTCATGGGGTGTGCCCATAACATTACTAAGATGTGATAAATGTAATGAGTACGTTCATGACAAAAAAGTTATGGAATTAATCGAAAAGGATGTCGCCAGAAATGGAGCTGATGTTTGGTTTGAAAAGACCTCACACGACTTTGTTCCTGACGGGTATAAATGCCTTAACTGTGGGGCTGATAAATTTTCAAAGGAAACTGACATTCTTGATGTCTGGTTTGATTCAGGAGTTAGTCATGCTGCTGTTACAGAAGCTGACAACCGGCTCAACAGCCCTGCTGATCTATATCTCGAGGGAAGCGACCAGCATAGAGGATGGTTTCAGAGCTCTCTGCTCGCCTCAGTTGGCACAAGGAACAGGGCTCCTTACAGAGCGGTTCTGACTCATGGTTTCGTTGTTGATGGTAAAGGCAAAAAAATGTCCAAGTCACTCGGAAATGTCATAGCTCCTCAGGATATTACAAATAAATACGGTGCTGAGATACTAAGGCTTTGGAGTTCATCCGCTGACTACAGGGAAGATATGAGAATCTCTGACGAAATTCTCGCAAGGCTTGTTGAGGCATACAGAAAAATTAGAAACACCTGCAGATTTTTATTAGGGAATATTTATGACATCGATCCATCAACCGCTAACCTGCATTCTATGAAGAAGGAAGACTTTCCCGAAATTGACAGGCTTGCCCTCAGTATGCTCCAGAATGTAATCAAGAAAGTTTTAAACGCATATGATACTTTTTCATTCTACGAGGTCTATCATGCGATTTATAAATTTTGTGTTACCGATATGAGTTCCTTTTATCTGGATATTCTAAAAGATCGACTGTACACATTTAAAGCTGATTCCCCGGAAAGGAAGTCTGCTCAGGTCGTTCTATATAACATATTAATTTCACTAACTAAATTAATTGCGCCTATCCTTTCGTTTACCGCAGAAGAACTCTGGGAACATGTCCCTGGTGAGAAAGAGGAAAGTGTATTTTTATCTGATTTCCCTGAGTTTAATTCTGAATATGAAGATGCAGAACTGGAGACTAAGTGGGAGCATCTCATTAAATTTCGTGATGAGGTAAACAAGGCATTAGAACTAAAACGTCAGGAGAAGTTCATAGGCAATGCCCTTGAAGCAAAAGTAAAACTCTTTGTAGATAAAAAATCGCTTAATTTTCTTTTTAACTACCAAGATTTCCTTCCGACTCTTTTTATCGTTTCTTCTGCTGAAGTCACTAATGACACAGCTCCTCCAGAATCCGCTTTAAAAAGTTCTGAGATAGAGGGTCTTTCTATTCTCGTCGAAAAAGCAGAAGGTAATAAGTGTCAGAGGTGCTGGAACTGGGACTTAACTGTCGGGAAATATGATAATTTTCGGGACTTATGCAAAAAATGCCACAATGTTCTGATAGCTTGAGAAGAGGTATATTCGTTTCTGTCATATCCTCCGTTATAATACTGTTTGATTATATTACCAAGAGGATAATAGTCGAAAAAGTCCTGCTGCATGACCATATTGATCTGCTGCCCTTTTTGAGAATAGTACACGTGGAAAATAAAGGAGCAGCCTTTGGCCTCTTTACTCAACTCGGAAATAACATCTTTATATTAATATCCGCCTGTGCTATAATTTGTATTGCCGTCTATTTAAGAAGACTTCCAGTTGGCTTGGAAGTTTATTCACTATCAATGATTATAGGCGGTGCTATAGGAAATCTAATCGACAGGATCAGCATAGGTAAAGTTATTGATTTTATTGATATTTATGTCGAGGATTGGCACTGGCCTGCATTTAATGTTGCAGACTCTGCTCTGACCATAGGTATAATTCTTTTTTTGATTGCCAGTCTCAAAGCCGGAACTCATTCTAAAGGAACTTAACAATTACCTTAATATTTTTGTTCATTGAATTTAATAAATTATTTACGGATGCGTCATCATGAAAGAAGCATGCACCATAAACTCCAAACCAAAAAGTGAGCAGGGCAGATCCAGGATCAGAAGTTTCATTTCTACTCATACTAAGAAAATTCGGCAAGGGCCATTAACATGCCCTATCTGCAAGGAAATTTTCTATGGACTCTCGAAGCTTGGAAGGCATATAAAAGACCACTGCACATGATAGTTTTTTTGTTAGCCGGCGGCTAACATTATTGATTTGCCTCTTCTGTTTATGATGGGGCAGATTGTCTCGCCAATTTACTAACCCGGTAAAACAGGTATCCAAAAAAAAGGTTTGAATACGGCAACATGCATTTATATGTAACACATCTATATAATTCATCAATATTCACGGTGTATAAAAAAACCTATCGGTAAAAGCCGCTCCCAAAACTTTTCTTTTGGATACCTGTTTTGCTTCAAGATAGTTATGAGCAATGTATGCCAAGCGTTGATGCTACCGCATGTTTGAGACTGGCAGATAAGCCTTTGGATTTAAAGCTAAATTAGCTCTTTCTCCATGTGTAAATCGATAATATCCTGCAGAGGCTATCATTGCTGCATTATCAGTGCAGAGATTCAGGGATGGCAAATAAGTCTCCAATTTTTTTTCAGACGCCTTTTCATTTATCATCTTTCTAAGGTGTTGATTTGCAGACACCCCTCCGGATAGTGCTATATATTTAATATCTTTTTTTTCTGCGATCTCAATCATTCTACTGACCAGGACGTCTGTAACAGCGGATTGAAAACTTGCTGCAATATCCTCTTTTGATTCTTTAGGGTTTTTTTTGATATGGTAGAGCACCGATGTTTTTAACCCGCTAAAACTGAAATCAAAACTTTCCTTTAAATTGGCTCTTGGAAAATCTATGGCTTCAGCATTCCCTCTAGATGCAAGCTGATCAATAACAGGCCCTCCTGGATACCCATATCCAAGGAGTTTTGCTACCTTGTCATATGCCTCGCCAGCAGCATCGTCTCTGGTTCTCCCCACTTCGACATATTCGCCAATCTTTTTTACTAAATAAATACTTGTATGTCCACCGGATACAACCAGTGCCAGAAATGGAAATTCAGGTTTAAATTCCAGAAATGTTGAGAATATATGCCCTTCCAGGTGATTGACCGCCACCATCGGTATATTATTAACATAAGCCAGCGACTTTGCAAAGCAACCACCAACTAACAGCGATCCTATCAGTCCCGGACCGTTCGTTACTGCAATAGCTGATAAGTCTTTAAAATCCAACTTTGCCTGTTTCATCGCCTCATCAACAACAGGCCATATCATTTCAATATGTCTCCGTGATGCAAGCTCAGGAACTATGCCCCCGTATTTTGCATGGATCTTATCCTGATTAGATACTACATTAGAAATTATCCTGTGACCATTTTCGACTACAGCTGCAGCTGTATCGTCACATGATGTGTCAATTCCCAAAACTAACATTTTCTCAACAATTTTCTTCTATTCATAGTCAAAGGAAATGTATCATAACTTCCCATAAATAGTCAATTAATGGAAGATAGGACAAAGTGGTTCCACGTGGAACAGTCCGGACTGTGGATATCTTCCGGCTATTACGTTTAATTCATGACTTGCTGCCGGTAAGAACTGACATGGCATAAAAGCACCTGAATGCGATAACCGATATGACAAACATTTTCTTTTTTCCAGTTAACCAATTGCAGATTATTGTTGAGTTGCCTCTAACACGCAGTTCAATACGTTTTCTTGCCATCCTTGCCTGACATCTTTAACAATCTGGACTATCGAACAAATTGCAGCGAACTTGCGATATATTATTTCCCTCTTTTGTATTTAAGCTGAAACATAGAATATTTTTTGTTTTATTGTGATTAATATTGTTATACGCCGGCTTGACCGGCGTATCCAGAAAAACAGATAAACTCATATGTTATGACTACTGTCATTGCCCGGTCAAGCCGGGCAATGACAGATTGAGTATTTTCACTTATAAGAAGCTTCAACTTTTTTGTGAAAGAACCTATTATTTATTGTTCATGCAGCTCCTTTAACAGAGCTTACCTTGCTTATTGAGAATTCTCCAGCTAACATTGCCTAAATTGATTGATAGCCAGTATAAAATGAGCATATTATCAAGAGATTATCAACAGATGTTAATATTTAACTCATCTTGCAAAGTAATCTTCATATATTATTCACCCGGCAAATCAGGTATCCTCACCCTTAATTGAACGTTCCACGTGGAACAGTTCAGCTTATGGCAAACCACATAAAGTAAACCCTTTGATTTAATGTGCTTTTTAGGTGTTATTTGCATTTCTTGTATATATTTTATTATATTATATAAAGACATGGAATCCGATAATATCAAAACAATTGGGCAAACTCTTTCAGATCTCAATCAGCTGAGGACTAAATATATATTTAGCCTGCTTCAAGGTAAATCCATGATTCATGGTCTTCCTCATTTTATTTATCGAAAGTGTGGAAAGAAAAACTGCAAATGCGCAAAAGGCGATCGCCATGGCCCCTATGCCGCTTTATCTATAAATAAACATGGCAAACAAAGGATAGCATTAATCAGGAGCGCTGATACTTATCCCGTAATGAAAAAAGCAAAAAGATACAGGTATTTTCAGGAAACTCTCTCCAAGATCAGAAAAATCAACAGAGAAATTGACACATTACTGGAAAAGGTTAAAGCAGAAACTACAAATGAATATCCTGGTCCGTATCCGCTGCCGTAAGAGAGGATGCCTTGACAATGCATAGTGTTTGTTTAATAATTGACAACCTTATTTTTTCGACCAGAACGTTAGATATCCGTAACCAAACAATGCTTTAACGGAGGACACTGTGCTTGACAAAATAAATCCGATAGAGACTTCAGCCTGGCAAAGACTGCTTACCCATTTTGATTCAATGAAAACGATGCATATGAGAGACATGTTTAAAGAGGACTCGAAAAGATTCTCCAGGTTCAGCCTAAATTTTGAAGATATACTGATCGATTATTCAAAAAACCTTGTCAATAATGAAACTATGAAACTGCTTAAGCAGTTAGCAAAAGAGGTAAAGTTAGGCAACGCCATTGAGAGTATGTTTTCCGGGGAAAAGATAAATGAAACCGAAAACCGGGCAGTGCTTCATACCGCATTAAGAAATCGTTCAAATACACCGATCGTTATAGACGCAAAAGATGTGATGCCCGAAATAAATGCAGAATTAAATCATATGCAGGATTTTTCGAATCAGATCTCAACAAATCAATGGAAAGGATACTCCGGAAAACCGATATCAGATATCGTTAACATCGGTATAGGCGGATCCGACTTAGGGCCGGTCATGGTTACCGAGGCTTTAACACCATACGCGCAATCAAATTTAAATATACATTTTGTCTCAAATATAGATGGAACTCACATTTCGGAGACGCTCAAAAAAATAAATCCTGAAACAACATTATTCATGATCGCCTCGAAAACTTTCACAACGCAGGAAACGATGACGAATGCCCATACAGCAAGAAACTGGTTCCTTGATTCAGCCAAAGATGAGGCTCAAGTTAAAAGACATTTTGTCGCATTGTCTACAAACAGTGAGGAAGTTGGCAAGTTCGGGATAGACCCTGCAAACATGTTTATATTCTGGGACTGGGTTGGTGGAAGATACTCATTGTGGTCAGCGATCGGACTGCCTATTGCCTGTTACATTGGATTTAATAATTTCATAAAGTTCCTTGAAGGGGCAAATGCAATGGACAGGCATTTCAGAGAGACTCCGTTTGAACACAATATACCCGTAATCCTGGCTTTGATAGGGATCTGGTATAACAACTTTTGGGGTGCTGAGACAGAAGCAATTCTGCCATATGATCAGTATATGCACCGGTTCCCTGCATATTTTCAGCAGGCATATATGGAAAGTAACGGCAAACATGTGGACAGAAACGGCAGGGAAGTTGTTTACCATACATCACAGATTGTATGGGGCGAGCCCGGAACCAATGGACAGCATTCTTTTTATCAACTGATCCATCAGGGGACAAAACTTATTCCGTGCGATTTCATCGCTCCTTCCATAAGCCACAATACCATTGGAGAACACCACAACATTCTTCTCTCAAACTTTTTCGCCCAGACAGAGGCGTTGATGAACGGTAAAACAGCAAGTGAAGTGATTAACGAGCTGGAAGCAACAGGCATGAGCAAAAAAGAAATCGAAAAGCTCACACCATTTAAGGTGTTCAAAGGCAACAAGCCAACCAATTCCATACTTGTAAAGCAAATAACTCCAAGAACGCTCGGAATCCTCATCGCAATGTATGAGCACAAGATCTTCGTTCAGGGAGCTATCTGGAACATATTCAGTTTTGATCAGTGGGGCGTAGAGCTGGGCAAACAACTTGCAAAAAAAATACTCCCGGAATTATCAGGTGATGCTACTGTGGGGTCTCATGATGCGTCCACCAATGGACTAATGAATGCCTTTAAGCAGATGAAAAACAATAAAATACGCAAATGAGGTTCAGATAATAACGAGATTGTCACGGTGAATCACTTCATCAGAATATTTGTATCCTAAGA